>WFPN01000055.1 GCA_015487535.1 Aquificaceae bacterium | reverse complement strand
TCCTTTAGGAAGTCTATCCCCGATGTGTTTTTGAGCTTAAGGTCAAGGATTATAAGGTTAAACCCATCGAGGTTTTCTATCTGTTCTGGACCTTCAACGTCCACAACAGAGAAACCCGCTCTCTCTAATACCCTCCTGAGGGCATACCTTACATCCCTCTCATCCTCAACCAGGAGTATGTTCTTCATCCTGCACCCCCTGGACTGGTATGTGTACTTTGAATATACTTCCCCTTCCTGGCTCAGACTCCACCTCAACGTTTCCCTTAAGCAGGTAAACGTTCCTAAGAACTATAGATAATCCCAGGCCCGAGCCGTTCTCTTTAGTTGTGTAGAAAGGCTCGAATATTTTATATACCTTATCTTCAGGTATTCCTTCACCCTTGTCCCATACCTCGATGTGTAAAACACTTCCTCTAAGGTAAGCCTTCAGTCCTACTTCTCCTCCTTCTCCCACAGCGTCAATTGCATTAGAAAGCAGATTTATGAGAATTATCTCCAGCATATCTTTTGAAGATACGAGTTCAGCCTCCTCCACCACCTTACTTATCCTCACACCTTTATCTTTTGCCTTCATTTCAACCAGGGATATAACTTCGTTGACCATAACAGATAGCTTGAATTTGACCATCTCTATAGGTGAAGGCCTTGCAAAGTTCAAGAACATGTTCACAAGTTTCCCCATCCTCGATATGGACCGTCTTATAACCTTCACGTCTTCTTCCGAAAGTTCCTCAACTGGAGTGAGTAGGTTTAGAGGAAGCATTGCATTCTTGAGCTCGTGGGCGAAGTTTGCGCTCATCTCTCCGAGGGTGGAAAATAGCTCCATTTTCCTTATCCTATCCTCCATCTCCTTCCTTTCGGAAATATCTATCAGGGTTATCACATTCCAGTCGCCGTAGCGCGCTATTCCCATAAGGGCAGGTATGTTTTTCTCCTTCCCCTTTACAAAAACCTCCCTGTAACTCTGTCCGTTTCCTTCCATAAGAGCGCTCTGTGTCTCGATTAGATTCTTTAAGTCCAAACCTACAAGCTCGTTTATCTCGTAACCTAGGGATTTAACTTTATCGTTAGCGTAGAATATCCTGCCTTCCTCGTCCACAACAAAGACGATCTCGTTTATGGAGTTAAGTATGCTCATATAGAACTTTTGAGCGTAATCCATGTTCTGGTAGTAGTTCTTTAGGGCTTCTATTGACTCGAAGAGAAAATCTGAGAAGTCCTGTAGTTCGTCCTTTTCGAGGAATTCTACCCTATTAAGTCCCTTTAGGTCGCCCTTACGTACCTGCTCTATGGAAGACCTTATTTTAGAAAGTCTGCTCTTGATCCTATAAGAAATTAAAACACCAAGAAGAAGGCTTAACATTGTAAAGGGAAGGGCTGAAAACATAAGTAGAAGCTTTATAGGCTTAAACTCTGCCCATATGCTTTCCCTGTCCAAGGTCAGGATCACGGAACCAACTTCCGAACCTAGACCTGGTATAAGGTAGTTTATATCTCCATTTACCTTGTACTTGCTTCCTATGGGAAACCTTTGGGGATCAGAATGAGCGAGGACTTTCCCTGTTTCATCCACAACAGCGGCCTCGTAAACAGATTTCTTCTGAGCAAGACCCTTTACAAACTTGAACAAGCTCCAGTAGTCCCTGTTTATGATGTAGTATCTAAGCTGGAATTCCTCAGAAGCTATATTTTCCCTGAGGGATTTAAGGATATTCTCATAGAATATCCTTTCACTCAGCTCAACAACAACAAAGGAGAGAGGAACTGAGGTTATACATATAAGAGTTATGAAGGTAAGTGTCAGCTTGGTCCCTATGCTAAGACTGAGGATTCTACTTAGAAGTTTTCTCATAGGCTAGTGTGTTTGCCTTTATAAAGGCAATCATATCCCTTATAGGGTTGTAGAAGCTGTCTCCGACAACCGTAAAGCCGTCCAAGGCAAGGTTTTTAAGAACTCTTTTCCCCTCAGGATCCTCGGACATGGAGAGAAGAACCTTCCTCAGGGCATACTTTACATCGTCATCCAGCTGATTCCGTACTACTATGGGTGTAATCGGAAAAGGTCCATAGACTTCAACCACTTTTAGGCTAGACACAATATTTGGAGACTTTTTTGCAAATTGATCGAATACTATGCTATCCACGCTCGCCCCTTCCACAAAACCGTAGTAAACCGCAAGTATTGATTCGGAGTGACTGTAAGTGTAAACAATCGGGTTGAAAAAGCGCTCCGGCCTGTAGCCATTCCGCATGAGTACATAGGTGGGAACTACTGAACCCGAGTTGGACTTGGGGTCAGAAAAGGCATAGGGTTTTCCCTGGAAGTCTAGAATGCTTTTGTAGCTGCTGTCCCTTCTCGTTATCACATAGGAGTAGTAAAGAGGCTTCCCTTTGTATAGGGGTACTACTAGAAGTTCGAAGCCTGCATAATCTTTGTCCTCAACATACGGGGCGCCGCATATGTAAGCTACATCCACCATTCCTCTGCTCAGGAGATAGCTCATCTCATCGTAAGACTTAGTAAAAACGGGGACGAACCTGTAGCCCGTCTTTTTAGAGATGTACTCTAGGAACATCGTAACACTTTTAACATCCTCCTTTGCAACGACAGCAGTAAAGCCGAAACGGTAAACCTCCTGAGAAAGAGCAAGGTTAAGAAATAAGAGCAAGAGAAGCAGGACCTTTTGCATATTTATTAAAATAATCTCCATGCTATACATATCGCTACTTTTACTTATCTTCTCCTACGCATTTCCAGTAGAGTTAAAGAGAGAATGCTTCGAGGTTATCGAGGATGTACTCTATTGCAAGTCGGTGATAACGAGGGAAAGCCTTGTTCCACAGGTGTGTGGAAAGTGCGAGCTCGAGGCGAGGGAAGGCAAGCTATACATAAGACAGGCAAAAGGCTGCCCAAAGTACGATGCTTTAGCCTGCCAGCTTAAATCGGGGGAGTTTTTCCTTATAAACAACCTCTCCTGCAAACCTGTATCTGAAAAGGGTAAAGAGTCGAAAGGGGAAATACATACCAAAGGAAAGGAAAAGACATATAGAGTAAAGGTTACGGGTGAATTCTGCTTCACCTTGCTTAAAAAGAGGTTCGAAGTCTTGAAAGAGGAGAGAGACGAAGCGCTGATAAAAGCATCCCCAAACGATCTGAAGCATCTTCCCCACTGTGTTTACTCTTACGAGGAAGAGTAGATGGTCAAAAATTTACCACCTATGGTAAAAAACTGACCGGCTGTAAATACGGATAATGACATAACGATAACTTTATAAATAGTCTGTCCCAAGGATTACAACCTATTCACATCTTTTGGCACGTTCTTTGCACATAAAAGAAGGGAAAAAGATTGAGGAGGTGGAGCATGCTTAAGGCAGGACTATCACGACGAACCTTTATAGGGGGTTCCGTAGTTCTTGGGGCTTTACTAACAAACTTTAGATTTGCTAAAGCTTTTGTCGCGCCTTCACTACCTTACAGAAGAAAGAAAATAGCCAACATAAGGGAACTTAGAACTCATAGACCTATAATGTTTAACTACCCGGACGAAAACTCCCCTGCTATCCTTGTAAAAATTGGAAGGCCAGCGATCGGAGGTATAGGGCCTGATAAGGATATAGTGGCCTTCTCAGCACTTTGCACCCATCAAGGCTGTCCAATCCAATACTCTAGGGGGAGGTTTATATGCAAGTGCCACTATTCTATGTTCGATCCTGCTAAGAACGGGCAGACCTACCAAGGGCATGCGTCGGAGTGGCTCCCTCAGATAAGGTTGAGACTTGATAGAAAGGGAAACATTTACGCGGAGGCTATAGAAGGTCTTGTCTGGGGCAGGGTAATTAACCTCCTGCCCAAATAAACAAGAGGAGGTGTGAGTCATGGCACTTTTTGCAAGAAAGGACAGGTTGCCTATACCGCCTAAGGACGCTGAAAAGAAAACTACCGTGTGTCAATACTGCAATGTGGGCTGCGGTTACGACGTTTACAAATGGCCCGTAGGAAAGGATGGAGGCCCTAAACCGAGTGAGAATGCCCTTGGCATAGACTTCAGGAAGCAACAGGTAGCTCTACAGGGACAAGCGATTATAGAGAACATGCACACTGTTGTCATGGACAAGGACGGAAAGCAGTACAACGTCCTTGTGCTACCCTCAAAGGCGTCCCCAATAAACAGGGGTAATTACTCTATCAGAGGTGGAACAAATGCCCAGGCTACATACGCTCCTTCAAAGCCAACGAGAAATAGGCTTCACTATCCGCTGTTGAGGGTAGGAGATCAGTTCCAGCCTATAAGCTGGGACGAAGCGATAGACATAATCGCGAGAGTAGTGAAAGGCGTAAAGGACAGGTGGGGGCCCGATTCTATAGCTATGAAAGTACATGACCATGGAGGTTCAGGATCGGGGTTCGAGGATAACTGGGCTGTAGGTAAGTTTTTCTTCGTTGCCGTTGGAACGAGAATGCTATCGATTCACAACAGACCTGCCTACAACTCGGAAGTGTGGGGTCAAAGGGAAAGAGGAGCTCACGAGCTCAACTACTCTTACGAGGATGCAAGGCTTGCCGACACCATAGTGCTTTGGGGTGCTAACAGTTTTGAAACTGCTTCGGTTTTCTATACGGAACATATGCTTCCCAACCTGCAAGGAGCTACTATAGGTGAGAAGAAGAAGATCTATAGAAGGGGTGAGCCAGCAGAAGCCGCAAGGATGATAGTAGTAGATCCTAGGAGAACGGCTTCCGTTACCGTTGCTGAAGATGTCGCCCCGGGAAGGGTTCTACACCTGAGGCCAAACCTTGGGACGGATTACGTTCTCGCAAACGCCATAGCTAGGGCTATATACGAGAAGGGTTGGCACGACGAAGAGTTCATAAAAAAGAGGACCGATCTAAATACCTTTGAGGATTACAAGAAAAAATCCCTGATGCTCGACGTTCCGTACGAGGAGTTTATGAGAAGAGTGGAAAGGCTTACCGGAGTATCTAAAAGGGATATAGAGAAGGCAGCCGAGTGGATAGCCAAGCCCAAAAGAGGGGGCTACAGGAGAAGGACATTAATCATATACGAGAAGGGAGTTATATGGGGATACAAGAATTACGACACAATAGCTTCCATAGCCCAGATAGCGGCGCTGACAGGCAACTACGGGAAGCCTGGAACAGGATGCGGAAGGCAGGGAGGACACCAGGAAGGATACGTTAGACCCCATAGTAGATCTAGGGCTAAACTGGTTGGATCTATTTACGCCGGAGGCCCTCCTCCCAACATAGATGAGTACGTTAAGTGGGATTTAAGGTCAAAGGTATATTTTGTCTCAGGGACAGATCCATACCTCTCAACCCCAAACGCCCAGGAGTACAAGAAGAGGATTCACGAAAGGACCCTGGCCCTCACCAAATTCCTCTCAGAGTATGCAGCTGCCGCTGGTGAACCTGCTGGTTCTGAAGAGAGGGCTAAGAGGATCCTTGAAGGTCTTGGAAAGACAGACGGGCTCTTTCTTGTGGTCATAAATATGTACCAGATAGAAACAGCGAGGGACGCTCATATAGTGCTGCCTGCTGCAGGATGGGGAGAGACACCTCAGACCTCCATAAACTGTAACTCCAGACTTTTAAGAATATACGACAAGTTCATGGACCCACCTGGCGACGCAAAGCCAGACTGGTGGATATGGGGAAGGATAGCCACGAGGATGAAGGAGCTCTACGAAGCTGAAGGAAACTATAAAGAGGCAAAGTACTGCTCTGGCATGGACTGGAAGGATGCAGCGGAGGTATTTGAAGATGGAGCATCCGAGTTTCCAGACAATAGAGTCTCCAAAGCTGACGAGGCCAAGCTTCCCGCGGAGTGCTACAAGGGGGTTACACACGACCTACTGAGAAAGCTTGGGCAGAAGGGAATACAGACACCAGTAAGGATAGACCCGAGGACTGGAAAGCCTGTAGGGACGAAGAGAAGGTACACCTACAAGTTCGGCACTCCCGATGGGAAGTGGAAGTGGTACGGAACCGATCCTTGGGATCCGGATCCTAAAAAGTTCTACCCGCCTCAGATAACCAAGTACTTCGAACACGGCAACGAAAAAAGGTTCCCTTTCTGGTTCACAAATGGAAGAACTCAGATATTCTGGCAAACAGGTTATCACGACAGGTACCTACCCGAGAAGGTTTACACAATCCCCATGCCTTATATAGAAATGAACTACAGAGATGCAGAAAGGTTAGGGATAAAGAGTGGCGATATAGTTGAGGTTTACAATATGGAGGGAAACTGTGTAGCCGTTGTTTACGTAAATGACTCCCCTCCTCCAGGAACAGTTTACGGAATCATGTACAGATTCCATGAATCCCTGAACCACTTAACTACAAGCTATACGGATCCGAAGACGACTATACCCTGGTACAAAGCCTCCAGGGTTGGCATAAGGAAGCTCTCAGGCAAGCTCGAGCATATAGCCAAGTACACGTCCTTCTTGCCTATTAACGATTTTAAGTGATCTCTCGGGAGGGGCCGGCTCCCCTCCCTTTCCGAAAACTATCAAAAGGGGGTGTGCTATGAAGAGAAAACTACTCTTAGGAGCGGTCTTGTCAACTACATTCGCAGCTGCACCTTCTCATGCGGTCAAGCTCAGCGACGCCAACATAGACTTCGGCATCCAGTATAGGGTCATGTACAACAACTCCAACATCGCATCGAAGAAGCAGTACGATTTTTTCAGGCAGAGACTAAGGCTTAATTTCGACGTTCACACGGAAGAGGACGTAGGCGGCTTCATCCAGATAGAGTACAGAGGTGGATGGGGCGGCTCCTCTCCGGCGTCAAGCGATCCGAGAGGGGTTTACGCTATAAACGCCTTCAACAGACTCCAGGCAAGGGGTATAAGGTACGGGTACCTATACTTTCCTGTGGGACCGGGTAAGGTCTTGGCCGGAATCCTGCCCGCGAACGATCAGGTCGATCAAATGCTTTTCTCAGCAGATTGGGACCTCAACATCGGGGGTATAGCTTACGCCGGGAGCTCTGGAGCTTTCAACTGGAGGGCTGCCTACGTCAGGCTTGTAGAAGGTCAGGCTCTCATAGGTAACAACAGTATAGGCGAAGATCAGGATGAGCATTTCATAGTCCTAGACCTGAACACGAAGGCTGGAGGGGTTGACGTTGGCGTCCACTGGTATGGAGCCTACGGTAAGGTTTGTATCCC
>WFPN01000054.1 GCA_015487535.1 Aquificaceae bacterium | reverse complement strand
CTCAGACAGTATGAAGGAGAGTATCCCGAGCCAGCCGTAACCTTCGTCCTTGTCCACCTGGAAGTGTTCGTTCGCCCAGCCTGCGGCCCCTATCAGGATGAGGACGAGCCCTACCGCACCGGTAATCAGTCCGGGCATCTGCCAGCCGTAATGGAAGAACATGGTGAAGCCGATGGGTATCAGCAGTGCACCTATGCCTATCGGGAAGGGCCAGATGCTGGTCTCGTGATGCGCATGATGAACAGCTCCCTGTGCCATCTCAGTCCCTCCTTACCAAAACCTGATATGGATCAGCTGACAAATATCATACCTCTGGGGGAAGCGCCGTGCAAGGACTTTTTCTTAAAACATGAGTATAAAGTCAGATATTCATCTCTTTTGCTATGTAAGAGATCTGTGGTATGTTAGTTAGTGTGTATTAACGATCAAGATGTAAGTTTCTAACTTAGCTACATTTTTAAACCAAAACTATGTTGCATTATTGGATTTCCTGCTCCACTTTCGCCGATCCTAAAAAGGTTGTATAATAGAGTTAGCGCTTACTAAGTACGGAGGTGTGTAGATGAGTAAGCATGTTGTGATAATAGGAGGTGGTATAGGAGGTCTTGCCACGGCTTACAACCTCAGAAAGTTAGACAAGAACATCAAGGTAACGATAGTATCCAACAAACCATACTTCGGTTTCACCCCAGCCTTCCCTCACCTCGCCCTCGGATGGAGAAAGTTCGAAGACATAACCGTCCCGCTTGCCCCGCTTCTTCCCAAGTTCGGGATAGACTTCGTAAACGAGGCGGCAGAAACCATTGACCCTGAGGCGAACAAGGTGAAGACCAAATCTGGAAGAGAGATAGAGTACGATTACCTGGTCATAGCCACAGGTCCCAAGCTGATCTTTGGTGCGGAAGGCCAGGAGGAGAACTCCTCTTCCGTCTGCACAGCAGAGCACGCCATGGAAACCCAGAAAAAGCTGGAGGAGTTTTACAGGAACCCGGGACCGGTGGTGATAGGAGCCATACCTGGCGTGAGTTGCTTTGGACCAGCTTACGAGTTCGCCTTTATGCTCAACCACGAACTCGTGAAGAGAGGTATTAGGCACAAGGTTCCCATAACCTACGTAACATCCGAGCCTTACATAGGACATCTAGGCCTGGGCGGGGTCGGTCCTTCTAAAAGGATGATGGAGGACCTCTTTGCAGAGAAAGACATAAGGTACGTAACCAACGTTAAGGTAACGAAGATAGAAAAGGACAAGGTTGTTTACGGAGACCTGGAGGGAAACACCCACGAGCTTGAGGCTAAGTTCACCATGTTCATGCCGAGGTTCCAGGGTCCGGACGTTGTCGCTTCCGCAGGAGACAAGGTAGCCAACCCGATGAACAAGATGGTGATAGTGAACAGGTGCTTCCAGAACCCAACGCACAAGAACATATACGGGGTTGGTGTTGTTACCGCCATACCGCCCGTTGAGAAGACCCCTGTCCCTACCGGAGCCCCGAAGACAGGCCAGATGATAGAGGGTATGGCTATGGCGGTCGCGCTGAACATAGTGAACGACATCCACAACTCTCCGGACAGGTACGCCCCAACCCTAGCCGCCATATGTATAGCTGATATGGGTAAAGAGGCAGCTGGGTTTATAGCTAACCCGGTCATCCCCCCAAGGGCGTGGGTGAAGACGAAGAAAGCCAAGTGGGTCCACTACCTGAAGACCGCATTCGAAAAGTACTTCCTGTGGAAGGTAA
The DNA here is from genome assembly GCA_015487535.1 of Aquificaceae bacterium. Classification (GTDB taxonomy): domain Bacteria; phylum Aquificota; class Aquificia; order Aquificales; family Aquificaceae; genus Hydrogenivirga. Next base: position 3,124 of record WFPN01000054.1, on the reverse strand, counting down.
AGAGGGGCGACATAGCCCCCTGGTTCGAAGAGAAGGCCCTAGAGCTACTCCTTCATCTAAAACCGGTGGAGCCCTGCAGGGAGTGCGAAGGATCGCCGGGGTCCAGGTGTTGAGGAGGGCTTGTCCCTCCCTTATACTTTATGGACTATGGTTAGCACTAGGGAAAGGATAATCAAGACGGGTGCGCAGATAATAGCCCACGAGGGGCTGAGGATGTTCACCGCCAAGAGGATAGGTGAGAGACTCGGCATATCGGACGCTGCCATATTCAAGCACTTTCCAACAATGGACAGCATAGCGGAGGAGATAATAGGCAGGTACACAACAGAATGCCTCAGGAGGACGGAAGACGCCATCAGGAGAGGATCCAACGCCGTGGAGAAGCTCTCCCTGATAATAGACGGCCATATAGACCTACTGGAGGAGACAAGGGGAGTTACACCAGTTCTCTGCTTCGAGTTCTCCAGGAGCAGCAAGAGAAAGCTAAAGAAGATGATATTCGACTTCCTGAACACCTACGCCAGCAAAGTGGGAGAGGTCATATACGAAGGTATGCAGGAAGGGACCATAAGGAAGGACATAGATGTGGAGGAGGTGAGCTTCTCCTTTATAGGCTTTATGCAGGCAAAGGTCTTCCAGTGGTTCATCAGAGGAAGGAGAGGAAAGATCGTTAAGGACAGGGACTCGGTTAAAAAGATGCTCCTCGAGGGATTAGTTATCCACCAACCCTGAACATCTCAACCTTCGGCCCCTTCTCTCTTAGGGAGAACCTGAGCTCCGAATACCTGTCCTCACGCTCGGTCCAGAGCCGCTCTATCCTATTGGCTATCTCTTCGTCGCTCGCACCTCCTCTGAGGAGGGATTTCACATCGAAACCTCTCTGGGAAAACAGACAGGTGAAGAGCTGGCCGTCGGCAGAGAGCCTAAGTCTTGTACATCCCCTACAGAAGGGCTTTGTTACAGAGGCTATTATCCCGAACTCAAGACCTGTATCCTTGTAGCGAAACCTCATAGCGGTCTCACTCTTCTCCCTTTCGATCTCTTCAAACGGATACCTTTTAGATACCAAGCTGAGTATCTCGTCGGCGGTAACGACCTTATCCATGCTCCAGCCGTTCAGAGTTCCAACGTCCATGTACTCTATGAACCTGAGCACTATCCCTCTCTCTCTGCAGAACTCGGCTATGTCCAGAATCTCGTCGTCGTTCACACCCCTTACCACGACGGTGTTTACCTTTACAGGACTGAAGCCGAGTTTAAGGGCTGTGTCTATACCCTCTATAACCTTATCAAGATCGACCTGTCTTCCTGCGATCTTCGAAAACTTATCCTTCTTCAGAGTTAAGAGGCTTATCGTTATCCGCTTCAGTCCGCTATCCTTCAACACCTTTGCTTTCTCAGCCAGGTTGTAGCCGTTAGTGGTAAGCGCTATATCTCTTAAGCCCTCTACACCGCTCAGCATACCTACCAGGTTCTCAAGGTGGACCCTCATCAAGGGCTCCCCACCCGTTATCCTTACCTTCCTGAGACCCTTCGGGACCAGAAGGGAAACCAGCCGAGCTATCTCCTCGTATGAGAGTAGATCTTTCCTTTGAAGGAACTCTATCTCCCTGTCCGGAGGCATGCAGAAGAAACATCTGAAGTTGCATCTGTCCGTTACGGAAACCCTGAGGTCCCTCAGCTCTCTTCCAAGCCTATCTACCATGTCAAGCTCCTAGAACCCACTCACCCTTGCCCGAGCTGAAGACCTCCTTCTTCCAGATGGGCGCCCTCTTCTTGGTCTCATCCACAGCGTACCTGCAGGCCTTGAAGGTTTCCTCCCTGTGACCACCGAAGACAACGACGAGGAAGGAAGGCTCACCTACAGGAACAACACCGAGCCTGTGATGGATGAAGACCTCCTTAACACCGAACTTTTCGAGGGTTTCATCCCTTATCTTCTTCATCTCCTTAAGGGCCATCTCGGGATAAGCCTCGTAGTGGAGCTCCTTAACGTCCCCATCCTCCGGAGCACTTCTGGGTATGCCCAGGAAAACCACCGAGGCTCCACACTCGGGAGGGACTTTAAAATCAGCCAAAACCTTCTCCGCGCCGAACCACTCGTGGCCTAAGTAAACCCGGGGGACCATCTTTACCTCCATATGACATCTATGTCATATATTTAACGCACACTTCCCCACCTGACAACCCCTTTGCATCCGAGCCTTTTTGTATAATTTCAAATAAAAGAGCTAAGGAGGGGTGTTTTGGAAGCTCAAGCTGTTCAGGCGAGAGAGGTAAGGCTGATAGACATAATACACAGAGCCGTTCAGATGGACGCGAGCGACATACACATAACCTCCGGGGCCAGGCCGGCCGTCCGTGTCGATGGGAACATCCAGTTTCTAACAGACTTCCCTGTCCTCACGCCGGATATGACCCAGAAACTCGCCTACTCTGTGATGTCAGAAAGACACAGGAAGACCCTTGAGGAGAGGGGACAGGTTGATTTCTCCTTCGGGGTGAAGGACCTCGGAAGGTTCAGGGCGAACGTCTTCTACCAGAGGAGCTCCGTTGCTGCGGCCTTCAGGAGACTCCCCTACAAGATAAGGAACGTGAAGGAGCTCGGACTGAGCGAGAAGGTCCTCGAGCTTTGTCACAGGAGCATGGGTCTAGTTCTCGTCACAGGACCCACGGGCTCGGGTAAGTCCACGACCCTTGCCGCGATGATAAACTACATAAACGAGAACTTCCCCTACCACATAATCACGATAGAGGATCCGGTAGAGTACATATTCCATCATAGGCAGAGCATAGTTAACCAGAGGGAGATAGACCAGGACGTCTATTCCTTCGCCGAGGCTCTCAGGGCTGCTCTCAGGGAAGATCCGGATGTCATACTGGTAGGTGAGATGAGGGACAGGGAAACCATAGAAACGGCTCTCAGGGCCGCCGAGACCGGACACCTCGTGTTTGGAACCCTTCACACCAACACGGCCATATCTACGATAACGAGGATAGTAGATATATTCCCGGCAGAGCAGCAGGAGCAGATAAGGGTACAGCTCTCCTTCACCTTGCAGGGGGTCATATCCCAGAGGCTCCTCCCCAAGGTGGGTGGAGGAAGGGTGCTCGCCTACGAGCT
>WFPN01000053.1 GCA_015487535.1 Aquificaceae bacterium | reverse complement strand
TCTTCCATTCGGGCAACCTCCTGTTTACCCTGTCTATGACCTCCCACTTTATAGTCTCCTCAAGGTTCACTATCCCCCTCTCCTTCGCCTTCTCGAAGTCGGGGTGAATGAGGGCGTGTAGCTTCCCACCTATTTCAAGGACCCCCACCTCCTTAACCAGATCGCTCTCCTTCAGGATCATGTTCTCTATCTCCTCCGGGTTCACGTTCTTTCCAGTTCCGAGGACTATGATCTCCTTCTTCCTGCCCGTGACGTAGAGAAAGCCGTCTTCATCTATATGCCCTAAGTCGCCTGTGTAGAGCCATCCATCCTTGAGGACCTCCGAGGTCTCCTTCGGTTTGTTCCAGTATCCCTTCATAACGTTCGGGCCCTTCACCAAGATCTCTCCCTCTTCGGTTATCCTCACCCTCACGCCTTTGAGCGGTAGCCCTACAGACCCAAGCTTTAGGTTCTCGGGCGTGTTGAAGCTCACTATGGGCGAGGTCTCGGTAAGGCCGTAACCCTCGAGAACTGTAAACCCTAGGGTGGTGAGGTCCCTTGCCACCTTTAGATCCAGCTTCGCACCTCCGCTCACCATGTACTTTAGGTTTCCCCCGAAGGCCTCATGTACCTTCGAGAACACCTTTTTTCTGAATGCTTGAACCTCTATCCTCTCGGCGAGCCTGAAGATGAGCCTGGTGAGAACGTTCCCCTCTATCCTTTCCATTATCCTCTTGTGGAATAGATTGAGGAGCCTCGGAACCCCTACAAGTATGGTTATCCTGTATCTCTGGAGCTTATCGATGATGTCTTCGGGTGTCAGCCTGTCCAGGAAGACTACGGTTGCACCCAGGTGAAGGGGGAGCAGAAGCGTAACCATCAGGGGATAGGAGTGATGGAAGGGAAGGATCGCGAGTGTGGAGTCCTCCCTTCCCGCTATGCCCGCCTCAGCCACACCCTCTATGTTTGAGAACAGGTTTTTGAAAGTCAGCATCACGCCCTTGGGCTGGCCCGTGGTCCCCGAGGTGTAAAGGATAAGGGCTATGTCCTCGGGTTCCCTGTGATAAACTTTATCGTAGGGCTTGGGAAGGGGCGTGTCGTCGAAGTTTATAACCTCTATATCGACGCCCGCTATCTCTACAGCTCTCCTGAGGTTTTCGCTCGTCTGGTTCGAGCAGAAGGCGAGCTTGCAACCAGAATCCTTAAGTATGTAGGCTATCTCCTCGGGGGTGGACATGAAGTCTATAGGAACGGCTATCGAGCCCCTCCTCCACGTGCCAAAGAGGGCGTAAACCCACTCGGGCCTGTTCTCCGAGAGGATAGCCACCCTTTCATCGGGGAGTGTGTCTATAAGCCTCGCTAGAGACCCTACGTTCTCTATCAGCTCCGAGTAGCTTATTTCCCTCCCTCCGTAGATGAGAGCTGTCTTCCCGTGGTCCCTGATCATTATCTTTAAAAGATAAATGAAGTTCTTGCTCGAGAACAACCTCTCAAAGCTCGCCAAGTGGCTCAGGTTTCTGGGTCACGACGTTAAGGTACTGGAGAGGGAGATAAATCCCAGAGACCTTTCCAAGAACCAGGACAGGGTTTTTATAACGACCTCTAAGAGGTGGGAACATACCCTCAAAAAGGCGGGCATAAGATACCTCGTTGTCCCGAGGCACGACTGGGAGCTCCAGCTCTGCATGGTGATCAGACACTTCAACCTCCGGACTGAGCTGATCCTTGACAGGTGTGCTTACTGCGGGGCGAAGCTCTCGCCGGTGGAGAAGGAGAAAGTCAGGGAGAGGGTACCCCCCAGAGCTTACGACACTGCGTACGACTTTATGCTTTGTCCGGAATGCGGAGCCCTCTTCTGGAAGGGCACCCACTACGAGGGGATGGTCAGGATGCTTGAGAAGGTCCTGGGCAGGTGTTAGATTACTCAGCTATGGTCAAGGTCAAGATATGCGGCCTAACTAGTCTAGAGGACGCTCTCCACGCTATCAAGAGCGGCGCCGACTACCTGGGGTTCATACTCTACCCAAAAAGCCCCCGCTTCGTCCCACCCCAGAGGCGCAGGGAAATACTCAGGGGGCTCGGAGATGCGATCAAGGTGGCTGTGATGGTGAACCCCACAGAGGAGGAGGTTCTGAGAGCCTTTGAGGAAGGATTTGACCTGGTGCAACTTCACGGGGAGGAGAGCTTGGAGCTTGCCCGGAATGTGGGCCCAAAGCGCATCATAAAGGCCTTCAGGGTAAGGGACAGAGTTCCCCAGATAGAGGAGGGCTGGAAGGACGCCTTCGGCGTTCTTTTGGACACATATTCAGAGAAATCTTACGGCGGGACCGGGAAGAGCTTCGACTGGGAGGTAGCGGTTAAGGTTAGGGAGGGCGGTTTTAGGCTCTTTCTCTCCGGAGGCCTCAGACCTGAGAACGTAAGGAGGGCTGTCGAGGAGGTGAGACCCTTCGCCGTGGACGTTTCATCGGGGGTGGAGATAAGGCCCGGAATAAAGGATAAAATTAAGGTCGAGAGGTTTATAAAGGAGGCTAAAGGTCTATGAAGGTAGGGTACGTAACCATAGTGGGCAAACCCAACGTTGGTAAGTCCACACTGCTAAACAACTTGCTGGGCAGGAAGGTATCGATAGTTACCCCAAAGCCAGGCACGACGAGGATAAGGGTTCTGGGTGTGAAGAACATACCCGAAGAGGCCCAGATAGTCTTCCTCGACACACCCGGGATATACCAGCCGAAGGGTTCGGACGTTCTGGGGAAGGCTATGAACCAGCTGGCAAGGCAGAGCCTCGAGGATGCGGACGTTATACTTTTCATGATCGACGCCGAGGAGGGCTGGAGGAAGAGGGACGAGGAGGTATTCCAGAACTATGTAAAGCCCTATGCGGACAACAAGCCTGTTATCCTCGTGATAAACAAGATAGACAAGATCGGACCTGCTAAGAACGTCCTCCCTATGATAGAGGAGATCCACAAAAAGCATCCCGAGTTCAGAGAGATAGTTCCCGTAAGCGCCCTGAAAGGGGCGAACCTCGAGGAGCTGGAAAAGACCGTGCTCAAGTACCTTCCTGAGGGAGAACCTCTCTTCCCCGAGGACATGATAACGGATCTACCTCTCAGACTTCTGGCGGCGGAGATAGTCCGTGAGAAGGTCATGCTCCTGACCAGGGAGGAGGTGCCCACCGCTGTGGCGGTCGTTATAACCGAGATAAAACCGGGTGATGCAGATCCCAACGTACTCGTGATAAAGGGCGAGATAATCGTGGACAGGGAGAACCTCAAGCCGATAATCATCGGAAAGAAAGGACAGAGACTAAAGCAGATAGGAAAGCTGGCGAGGGAGGAGCTGGAGCTTATAACCGGGAAGAAGGTTTACCTTGAGCTCTGGGTCAAAGTAAAGCCCGAGTGGAGGAAGAGGCCCGAGCTGGTCAGGATGTTCGGGTACATGATGGAGTGAACCCTTTCTCCTTGACAAAAGAATTTTGAGATTGTATCTTAATATCAGATTTGGAGGAGGTTGAGAAATGAACATCGACGCGGTTCCCCTCGGCCAGGAGTTCACGATAAAGGAGATCAAGGACAAGGACAACCCCATAGTGAGGAAGCTCTACGCTATGGGCCTCAAGGAAGGCAAGAGGTCGAAGCTGCTTCTGAAGAACGGAAGGGTTTACCTCCTCCGTTTGAACAACTCGAGACTCATAATAGACAGAGATCTCGCCAAGTTCATAGAGGTCGCCTGAAAGGGTATGCCCCTCCTGCCTCCTCGCCCCATTTTGAGATTTTGTCTCAATATCTGTTTCGGTCCTCCGTACGGGAGTCCGATAGCTTTCTAAGGAACCAACGATGAAGAAGGTTATAAAGGTAGCTATAGCCGGGAACCCGAACGTAGGGAAGACGACCATACTGAACAGGATAGCCGGGACCTCGCTCAAGGTCGGGAACTGGCCCGGCGTTACCGTGGAGAAGAAGGAGGCCGTCGTTAAATTCGGGGACTACGAGATACATCTAGTTGATCTTCCCGGCATATACACCCTCGAGCCCATATCCGAGGATGAGAGGATAGCGGTTCACTTCCTGGAAGAGGAGAGGCCGGACGTAATCCTAAACATAATAGAGACCCCTAACATAGAGCGTAACCTTCTCCTGACGACCGAGCTCCTTGAGTTTGGGATCCCTACGGTTGTGGTCCTGAACATGATAGACGAGGCAAACAAGCTGGGGATGGAGGTTGATGACAGGAGGATGGAGGAACTCCTCGGGGTAAAGGTGGTTAAGACTATAGGTAGAACTGGAGTAGGGGTTAATAGGATACTTCCCGCCGTGGTCGAGGCTTACGAGAAGAACCTGATCCCAAAACCAGTGATCTACGGGGACGAACTGGAAAGAGCTTTGCAGAAGGTTTACGAGAGCCTGCCGAAGAAGGACGTTACGAAGCACACACTCATAAAGCTCCTCTCCGAGAGCGAGGACTTCCTAGAGCTCAGGAAGGAGATCGAGAGCAAGTTGGGTAAGGGGATACACGACATAGTGAACGATGAGAGGTACGCCTTCGCGCACGGACTCTTTGCGGAGGTGGTCAGAAAGAAGGGCGTGTCCGCGAGGGACGTAACGGACGTTATAGATAGGGTGGTCCTCCACCCTTACCTGGGTTTTCTAATCTTCATAGGGGTGATATACCTGGTGTTCAAGCTATCCTTCGACTTCTCCTCACCCTTCGTGGACTGGGTGGACGGATTTATAAACGACTTCCTTGCACCTCTGGCATACTCGGCTCTCGGACTTCTCGCCCTCCCCGACTGGTTCCTGAGGTTCTTCTCCGAGGCCGTAGTGGGGGGTGTGGGGTTCGTGATCACCTTCGTTCCCCTCATAGCCACACTCTACTTTTTCATAACCTTTCTCGAGATGTCGGGGTACATTCCCCGGGTAGCCTTCCTAATGGACAGGTTCATGCACCGGCTCGGGCTCCACGGAAAGAGCGTCATACCCCTGATACTTGGTTTCGGCTGCAACGTCCCGGCTATAGTGGCTACCAGGACCATGGAATCAACCAGGGACAAGCTCCTGGTGATAATGATGATCCCCTTCATGAGCTGTCCTGCGAGGCTCGTGGTGTACGCCTTCTTCGTGTCTATCTTCTTCAAAAACCATCCTGCTCTCGTGATCACGTTCCTCTACCTCCTTGGGATACTGGTGGCGTTGCTGACGGGTTTCCTCCTCAGGAAGACCGTTTACAGGGGCTCCATGCTTCACTTCGTCATGGAGCTTCCTCCCTACAGGCTTCCCTCCCTAAGAGCGGTCTTAACGATAGTCTGGGTTCACGTCAAGGACTTTCTCTACAGGGCCGGAACTCTTATATTCGGGGCTTCCATCCTGATCTGGCTCCTCCTGAACCTACCTCCGGGGGTGAAGAACCCTTCCGAGAGTGTGGCAGGTTCGGTAGGTAGGGTTCTCGTTCCCGTATTCGAACCCATAGGTATAGACAACTGGAAGGCCACCACCTCTCTCATACCTGCGTTCCTTGCGAGAGAGATAGTTATAAGCTCCATGGGAACTATATACACCTCCGCGGAAGGAATAGAACCGCAGGAAGAGGGCTTCGATGCTGCTGAGGCTTTCAAGGAACAGGTCGTCGGTCTTGGCCTTGCCTTCAGGGATGCCCTCGGCTCCCTCTTTACCCTGAGCATAACCTCACTCCAGGTGGAGGAAGAGGAGGGTGAAGATACTTTGAGGGAGCTCATAAGGAGGGACTTCACACCGGCGAGCGCCATGTCCTTCATGGTCTTCATACTCATATACACCTCCTGCCTTGGAACCTACGCGGTCATGGTGAGGGAGATAGGTAAGCTCAGGGCTACCCTATTCCTGGGATACAGCTTCGTGATGGCTTGGCTCGTAGGCTTCGTGGTTTACAGGCTGATGATGGTGCTTTAAATTAGTCCTATGACCACGAAAGAGAAGCTCTGGACTTACAAAGACTACCTTGAGCTCGGGGACGACAAAAGATACGAGGTTATGGAGGGAGAACTCATCATGGCACCTGCTCCCATACCATACCATCAGGCGGTTTCAAGAAACATAGAGTTCTTGATGTGGGACTATGTGAAGAGGAAGAAGCTCGGCGTGGTTTACGACGCACCCATAGACGTGGTTCTTGACGAGCACAACGTCCTCCAGCCGGATATAGTGTTCCTCTCGAAGGATAGGAAGAATATAGTTGGGGACAAGGCTATAGAAGGTGTTCCAGACCTCGTGGTGGAAATAGTCTCTCCCTCAACCCTCGGTAGGGACACGGTGCGGAAAAAGGCCATATACGAAAAGTTCGGCGTTAAAGAGTTCTGGCTCGTTTATCCTGATATGAAATGCATCGAAGTTCTCACCCTTGGTAAAGATGGTAGATACAAGCTCCACGATGAGGGCTGTCTTGGGGAGGGTAAGAGGTTCATCTCCTCAAATGTCATTAAGGGTTTCAAACTTGAGCTGAAGGAAGTTTTTGAACCCTCCTGACAAACTCCTCCAGCTTCTGGGGGTTCATACCGCTCAGGGAGACGTCGGCCTCCGGATGCCCGTATAGATTGCAGAGGGTAACTATCTTCGTATCAGTGTGTTTCTTGAGGAGCCTGATTACGAAATCCGTCCTGTAGCAGTGGACCCCTATCATGAGGGTAAGGTCGTGCTTTCCGTGGAGTATGGAGATGTGGGGGTTGGGTGGATCGATCTCCCTTGCGGGATCGAAGTTCTTGTTCTTGGGTCTGTAATCGGGAAGAACGTGGACGTTCAGGTTCGGAAAGAGCTCCTTGAGCTTCCTTACCAGCTGGGCTTTCTTTCTCGCCTCCTCGTTCCAGCTCCACAGCACGAGGGGACCTACTACTATCGTGGGCCTTTCGGCCTCAAGGAGCATCTTAACCGCGAGCTCGAGAGCCCTTTCGTACTCTACCTTATCCCCGTTTATAAAGCCCACATTCTTGTCCGTTTCCTTCACTATCGGGAGGCGCGTCCTGTCCTCCTCCGGTCCTGAGACCGCCTTTGGGATCTTGTAGTACTCCGGTATGAAATCCTTTAAGGGCTCTGAGGGTTTTGGCCTTTCCCTTCTCTGCTTCCCGTTGTGTTCTTCCACCTTTTCTTTAAGGGAGAGTAGTTTTTCAGAGTCTTCCACGAAAAGGTCGAGCTCCACCTGGAACTCCCCGTGGTAAGCCTTCTCCTCCTCCTCGACCCCAAGGTCGTAACAGGTAGTCCCTATTATGTCTATGAGAACCCCGTTGGCACCCCAGTCCTTTGCCTTCTTGAATATCTCGTACCTCTTTTCGTAGAACTCGTAACAGCAGTGGCCTATGTAGGTGTATCCGTTCTCGGCGCACCACTGGAGAGTGTCTCTTAGCATCTCGAAGCTCGTTATCGTTATCGGGATCATCCCTCTCTCGTAGGCCATACGGTAGAGATCGCCCACCGTGCAACCTCCGCACTCGCCACAATCGTCCGTGTGCCTGTAATCGCACCAGGCGGGCTTTGCACAGTAGGGTAGGAGCATTACCTTCGCCTTCTTTATGTTTTCTTTCAGGCTCCCACCTATGCTACCTATAACCTTATTCAGTTCTTTTTTTTTAATTCCCAGGTCCTGAGCTTCCAGCTTCCTCAGGGGGAACATCACAGCCTCTACAAAGTCATCTACTGTCAGGTTCACGCTCTCGAAGTCCCTGCCTTCGAAGAACTCCCTGATCCTCCTCTCGACGTCCTGAACTGGAGTGTGCTTGAGGTACGCCTCGAGGTCATATATGAGCCTCTTTGGGTTCACGAAGAAGTCCCCGTTTATGACAACCTGCTGTAGCAGGTTCCTCTCGGTATCCACCTTCGCCGAAACCCTGAAGGTTCCACCCGGGCACCGGTATATACCGAAGAGCATCTCCGAGCTTTCTGGCGCACGCTTGATCTGGTAAATCCACTCCTCGCTCCTGAAGTAGTCCTTCTTCTCTTCAAGGAGCCTCTTTTCCTCTTCCGTAAGCTCTCCCCACTCTGTTTCTACACCGAACTCCTCCTCGAAGGCCTCCACAAAGGCCCTGAACACCTCCTCCTTATCCGGTATCCTTCCGAGCTCTCTCTTGAGCCAGGTAACCCTGTCCTCGGCCGCCTTTATACCCTTTGAGGTGAGCTTCTCGACGGGAATCTGGAGGGACTTGAGCATCCTCTCAACGTTGAAGTCCACCAGAACCGTTCCCTGATAGAGGAATGCGCTGCCTTCAAATACTCCTCCCGTTCCGGAGATCTTCTTCCCTGCCACCTCTATATCGTTCCTCGGCCTGAACTCGGCCTTGACTCCAAGTTTGTTAAGGGCCTTCGCGGCGGCCCTGCATATCTTCTGGGTTATCTCCTCGTAGCTGAGATCTCCAAGATCCTTCCTGTCGGCGATCACCTCCCATCCTATCTGGGTCTCGTCGAAGTATATGGCGCCTCCGCCCGTTATCCTCCTCCCTACCTCTATACCTTCCCTACTGGTATACTCCTCCCTGACCTCCTGCTCTACCGCCTGATGGTAGCCTATTAGGACGCACTCGGGCTTGAACTGGAGGAACCTTATCGTGTTCGGTATCTTTCCCTCAGACTTGAGTTCGAGCATTATCTGATCGAGAGCCATGTTCTCATGGTGGGGCCTCTGGCCTGTATATACAACTCTCCACATACTTTTTCCCTCCGAAGGGCAATTATACAAGAGTGTAAGGTATATATTTAAAGAGTATGCTGACGAAGGTCATCCCACTTGCATCCTTGATGTCCGTGCTCTCCTGCTCCGTTCTCGTTGAGGAAAGCAGGGTGGACTCGTGTAATGTGGTGAACGATCCCACCGGTTGGCACGGAACCCTCAGGGTGAGGTGTCCTGAGCTAAGCTTCACCCTTGTTTACGACAACTCTCCGGACGGCAGGGATCCTCTTATCCTGGAGGTAAGGGGTGTAGAGGCGAGGCGTTTATCTGAGGAGAGAAC
>WFPN01000052.1 GCA_015487535.1 Aquificaceae bacterium | reverse complement strand
TCGAAGGGCGAGGCTATGGGCTTTTTGGCCTGCTCCTCCAGTGTCTTGACCCTCCCGTCCCAGAACATGATCGTGTTGTAGGCCACGTTCAGGACCGTTGGAGAGTGCCTGAAGTGTTTGTTCTCGGGGTATGCCGGCGACATGAACCTCTTCTTGGCCCATCCGTGGTTCGGATCGTGACAGGTGGCGCAGGAGGTGCTCCCATCTCCCGAGAGTCTGGGATCAAAGTACAGGAGTTTTCCAAGCTCGACCTTCACGGGAGTTGTGGGGTTGTCCTTTGGCTCCGGCGGTTTGTCCGGGAGGGGAGCTATCGAAGGTTTCTTAGCAGAGTCTGCACTCGCAACCAGAAAAACGAGCAGGGAAGCTACGACCAACCCTCTCCTCATAACCTACCCTCCTATCTGAGCTCAAAGACCACGCTTGCTGGCCTACCTTCCTTAACCTCCACAGCCATCGTTTTCTCCCCAAAGCCTTCGTGCCAGAGCCTGAGCTTGTACTTCCCCGGTGGTAGTCCGCTTATCCTGAAGGCACCCTTCTCGTCGGTAACCGCGTAGTAGGGACTGTTGGTTACTACAGCCCAGGCCTTCATCCACCCGTGTATGTTGCAGGTTATCTCCACCACACCGGGCTTGTTCAGCTCTACCCTGTCCACCATCCCCTTCTTGTGCTGGGAGAGCTGGAAGATGGTCTCGAAATCCTGAACGCCGTTCGCCTCGTGCTTCACAGGATCGTTGTTCACCACCTCCAAGACGGATCCCGCGCTCATGGCCAATACCCTGGGATGGAACTCGCACTTCTCCTGGACTATCCTCTTGACCTCCTTCGCTTTTCCACCTACGCCCTCAACGAAGACAACGGCGTTCTTCACACCGCCGTCCTTAGAGATCACATAGACCTTGTCTATCTTGTACCCCCTGCCGCAGACCTCCTTATCCTTAGTTATCAGCTTCCTACGGTTCTTTAGCTTCCTCTTGCCCACGTAAACGACCTTTCCCTCTATCACGCCATTGCCCGATGCTTTGGCCACGGTTGTTTCAGAGGGAAAGTACTTGACATACCTGTAGTTGTAGTGCTTTCCTCCTACCACATCGGTGGTGAACGTTGCGGGGGCGAGTACAAGTGGGAGGGCCATTCCTAGCGCAACTCTTTTCATCTTTCTCCCTCCTGAGATCTATTTCTTGTATGAGAATTTGAACAAATGATAATAATTTGCAATAAAAAGTCTTTATGGGGCTTATAAGTTGGATTTATCAATTATCAGATGATAACTGTTATCAAGAGGGCCGGAGGAGCTTCTGATAAAATAACAGAGCTATGCGAATACCCCTCTCGTGGCTCGTAGAGTTCCTGGATCTCGATGGAATCTTGGCCGAGGAGATAGCCGACAGGCTCTCCCTACAGAGTGTAGAGGCCACGGTAGAGACGTTCGGAATAGAGCTCGACGGTGTTGTGGTCGGCAGGGTTCTAGATGTAAAGGAACATCCCAAAAGGAAGGATCTCTTAGTAGCCCTGGTGCAGGTGGGAGAGCATACGAAGGTTCAGGTGGTGACCGCCGACAGGAACGTTAGGCCGGGTGATGGGGTTGTGCTCGCCCTTCCGAACTCAAGGGTTGGAGACAGGTGTGTAACCAAGAGGGAGTTCGAGGGCGTGACGTCGGAGGGTATGCTCCTCTCAGCTCAGGAGCTCGGACTGGAGGAGAAGAGCGAGGGCGTCCTTAAGATAGAGGAGGAGATCAAACCCGGGACAGACGCCAGGGAGGTTCTCGGCTTTGGTGAGAAGGTAATAGGGCTCGACATCACACCGAACAGGGGAGATGTCCTCAGCGTCAGGGGGCTGGCGAGGGATCTGAGCGCTATCCTGGACATCCCTAAAAAGGAGGTTAGTGCTGAGCCGCTCGAAGAGCTGGGAAGTTTATCCATAGAGATAGAGGACGAGGACTGCCACAGGTACAGGGGCGTGGTTGTAGAGGGTGTGAGTGTTAGGGAGTCGCCGCTGAGGATAAGGAGGAGGCTATGGCAGTGCGGTATGAAGGCCATAAACAACGTAGTTGATATAACCAACTACGTACTCCTCCAGGAGGGCCAGCCCCTCCACGCCTTCGATCTTGACAAGCTTGAGGGCAGCATAAGGGTGAGGAGCGCCAGGGCTGGGGAGGAGATTGTGACCTTGGACGGGGAGGAAAAGAAGCTGGACGAGGATATACTAGTAATCGCAGACGAAAAGGGTCCGGTGGCGATAGCCGGCGTAATGGGAGGCCTTGAGAGCGCTGTTACTTACGAGACAAAGAGAATACTTTTGGAGTCTGCCTACTTCGATCCCAAGAGGGTCAGGAAGGCTTCCAAGAAGCTGGGGCTCCAGACGGAGAGCAGCTACAGGTTCGAGAGGAACGTGGACATAGAAAGGGTGGATAAGGCCCAGGACATAGCGGTGGGTTTAATTAAAGATACAGCTGGAGGGGATGTTAAGGCGGTCAGAGATGTTTACGTGAGAAGGTACGAGCCCAAGAGGATCTTTCTCTCCATGGGTAAGTTCATTAGGTACGCCGGTGAGAGCTACAAGAACGATGAGGCTAAGAGGATCCTGAGCGCCCTCGAGATCCCTCACGAGATAAAGAGGTGCGGCATAGAGGTTCTGGTCCCCTCACACAGGAGCTTCGACCTCTCAAGGGACGTGGACATAGTAGAGGAGATAATGAGGGTAAAAGGCTACGATAGCTACCCCGCGGAGACCTTAAAGCTACCTTCCGTTGGAAGGTTCTGGAGGGACGAACTCCTCGAGGTAAAGAAATTCTTACGGTCCAAGGGTCTGAGTGAGGTTATAAACATCTCCTACGAGGATACGGAGCTCTACGAACTCCTGGGCCTGGAGAGGCCGACGATAGAGATAATCAATCCGCTCCTTTCCACCCAGAGGTATATGAGGAGCTCCCTGGTACCCTCGCTCCTGAGGACGGCGATCTTCAACGAGAACCATTACAGCTACGATCTTGGAGTGTTCGAGCTCGGCAGGGTATTCCTTGAGGAGGGTGAGGAAGAGAGATTGGGCATCCTCTTGAAGGGAAAGGTAAGGGACTTCCCCCAAAAGGAGTGGGAGCCGTACGATCTTCTGGAGATGGTCCGCGGACTCGGAGAGATGTACGGAAAGGACGTTCACTTCGATAACGCCGAGATCGGCTTCCTTCATCCTCATGTTCAAACGAGTGTACTCGTAGAGGGTAAGAAAGTGGGCTTTGTGGGTAAACTCCACCCGGATCTCGTAGCTAGACTCGAGCTCAAGAAGGACCCTATCCTATGTGAGCTTGACCTCAAACCTTTCATAGAGGAGAGGCTACCTCACTACAGAGCTGTGTCGAAATTCCCCCCTGTTATCAGGGACTTAGCTCTCCTTGTGGACAAAAATCTCTCGGTGAGTAAATTATTAAATGAGATTAAATCTCAGCTTGGCGATAAGGTGGAAGATGTTATGGTCTTTGACCTTTACGCAGGTGAGAAGGTAGGGGAAGGCAAGAAGAGCGTTGGTGTTAGGTTGGTGCTCAGAAGTTTGGAAGGTAGCCTTTCCAGCGAGGAGGTGAACTCCTCGATCGAAGAACTGGTCAGGAGGTTGAGAGAGCGGCTGGGCGTGGAGATAAGATAAAAACCCTCCTGCCCTGTGCGTGGCCCGGGGACAATCATTGGGGCCTACAAGTGGGCTGAAGGGAACCCGGCTTCGGGGACGTCCTGAAGGGCTCTCCGAGAGGGTACCCACCTAAAGAGGCTGAGGCCCACAGAGATCCCTCGAGGTCACGACAGGGCGGGCCCCAACCATCTTGCCTTCCCCTCCTGGAAACAGGAGGTGGAAGTAGTTGTTGGCAAGTAAGGAAGAGGTAAGAAGGAAGTACCTGAGGATAAGAAGGAGCCTCGATCCCCGGACAAGGGAGGAGAGCAGCAGAAAGATAGT
>WFPN01000051.1 GCA_015487535.1 Aquificaceae bacterium | reverse complement strand
CTTTGGCCTTCTTTATATCTTCAGGAATCTTCTCCCTCGGATAGCTCTCCTCGGGAACGAGGATAAGCTCCGCCCCTGTGGCCAGGCCCGCCTCCACAGCGATAAAGCCCCTGTTCCTTCCCATAACCTCTATCAGGAATATCCTCTCGTGGGAGCTCGCGGTGTCCCTTATCTTGTCTATGGCTTCCACAGCGTTCCTCAGGGCTGTGTCGTATCCGATACAGTATTCGGTCCTTCCCACATCGTTATCTATGGTGCAGGGAACACCTATCACCGGAAGCCCCGCCTCCTCCGAGATCAGCTCCGCTCCCCTGAAGGTTCCCTCTCCACCCAGGACTATGAGGCCTTCTATACCTTTGCTCCTGAGGTTCTCGTAGGCCCTCTCCCGGAACTCGAGCTCTCTGAACCTCTCTTCCCTCGTGCTGAGGAGGATCGTTCCACCCCTTCCGAGTATCCCTCCCACGTCCCTCGATCTCAGCTCGGTGAACTCTCCCTCTATCAGCCCCCTGTATCCCCTCTTCACCCCTACGACCTCATGACCCATGGATTCTGCGCACCTTACAACGGCCCTTATGACCGCGTTCATTCCGGGGGCGTCCCCTCCCGAGCACAGGATACCGATCCTCATCTCCTTTAAAATTCTAACCGATGCCCAACTACATGCTCCGTCTCGCCTTCGTAGGGACCAATTACTCCGGATGGCAGATCCAGCCCGATGTCCCCACCGTCCAGGGAACCCTGAAAAAAGCTCTGGAGACGATACTCTCCGAAGAGGTAAAGCTGATAGGCTGCTGCAGGACCGACGCAGGCGTCCACGCGGAGGATTACATAGCCAACTTACTCTGCAGGAAGGAGATGGAGGAGTTCAAGATCTTAAGAGGACTCAACTCGCTACTCCCCAAAGACATAGGAGTCTATGAGGTGAGAAGGGTTCCCGAAAACTTCAACGCCCGCTACTCGGTAAAAGGAAAGGTCTATCTATACAGGATCTGGAACTCGGAGGTTAGGAATCCATTCCTCTATCCCTTTTCCTGGCACGTTCCGAGAAAGCTTGATCTGGAGAGGATAGAGGAAGCTGTTCGCACACTCTCAGGAGTTCATGACTTTTCGGGCTTCGCCAAGCTAGAGGATGACAGGAACACGGTAATAGATCTTGCCATAGAGCTCACAGCCGAAGGCGATCTGTTGGAGATCAGGTTCAGGGCAACTCACTTCCTGAGGTACATGGTGAGGCGTCTTGTGGGGGCCATAGTGCAGCTTGGGGAGGGCAGGATAGACCCCCAAAGCCTCACAGACTTTCTGAAGGGAAAGAGCTGCCCTTATACGGCCCCGCCTCAGGGCCTTACCCTAGAAAGGGTTATCCTTTGACCTCGGCAGTCTCCTTCTTCTCTTCCTTCTCCTTCTTCTCGAAGTCGGAGGGCTTTATGTCCTTGAGCTTCTCCCTCAGTCTCTTCCTCTCCTCAACTATAGCCTTGAGCCTCTCGTACTCCTCCATTGAGAAACACATGCCACTCACCTCCTTGGAGATTAAGTTCTTCCTTTCTAAGGAATTTCAAGGGAATTCAGCTTATGGTCCGTGTTGAGGAAAGGGTTTAAATTTAAAGCTTACGTCTTTTTTACCTTATAATACTCTCCCATGCGTAAGTTCAAGGTAGCGGTTCTGAAGGGGGACGGGATAGGTCCAGAGATAGTGGATGCAACCCTCCGGGTCCTGGACACCGTAGGAGAGATCTTTGGAGTGGAGTTCGAGTACGCCGAAGGTCTTATAGGTGGAGTGGCCATAGACGAGACGGGGGATCCCCTCCCGGATGAGACCCTGAAGCTCTGTAAGGAGTCAGACGCCGTTCTCCTGGGTGCGGTCGGCGGACCCAAGTGGGACGATCTGCCCACCGACAAGAGGCCCGAGAAAGGCCTCCTAAGGATAAGAAAGGAGCTCGACCTCTATGCGAACCTCAGGCCCGCCAAGGTATGGGAGCCTCTGATAGACTCCTCACCCCTCAAGCCCGAAGTGGTGAGGGGAACGGACATGCTCGTTGTAAGGGAGCTCACGAGCGGTATATACTACGGGGAGCCCAGAGGGATCTTTAATGAGAACGGGAAGAGGGTAGGCGTGAACACTATGAAGTACTCGGAGGACGAGATAAGGAGGGTTGTGAGAAAAGCCTTCGAGATAGCGCTGAAGAGGAAGAAGAAGCTCACGAGCGTGGACAAGGCTAACGTCCTGGAGGTGAGCGGACTGTGGAGGGAGGTTGTTGAGGAGGAGAGCAAAAACTACCCCGGGGTTGAGCTTGAGCATCTTTACGTGGACAACTGCGCGATGCAGATAGTCAGAAGGCCCAGCACCTTCGACGTGATAGTTACAGGGAACATCTTCGGAGACATACTCTCCGACGAGGCAGGGGTCGTGGTGGGGAGTCTGGGGATGCTCCCCTCGGCGAGCGTGGGGGACAGGTACGCCCTCTACGAACCGGTGCACGGCTCAGCCCCCGACATAGCGGGTAAGGGTGTGGCCAACCCGATAGCCACTATCCTCTCCGCGGCCATGATGCTCAAGTACTCCTTCGGGATGGACGAGGCAGCGGAGCTCGTAGAGAAGTCGATAGAGGAGACCCTGAAGGAAGGCTACAGAACCCCAGACATATACTCGGAAGGCTGCAAGAAGGTGGGAACTGATGAGATGACAGAGAGGATAATAAGCAACCTTAGGAGGTTGAGTTCTTGAAGAAGGCCTTATTATTGGTGCTACTTCTGCTCACGCTCTCCTACGGGGAGGAGCTATCCAAGCTAAAGGACTTCTTCAGCAGACAGGGGTACGTGGTCGATAGGCTCGACGGCAGGGTGATCCTGGACCTCGGTAGGGGAAAGGTGAGCGTCGGGGAAGTTTTCAAGGTCCTGAAGGAGGGAAGGGAGATCGTCCATCCCGTTACCGGGGAGGTCCTCGGAAGGGTGGAGGAGGAGATTGGAAAGGTTCGCGTGTCCGAGGTCAAGGACAAGTTCTCCGTAGCCGAGATCTTGGAAGACAAGGGTATCTCTAAAGGGAACAGGGTGAAGCTCTACTATGAAAGCCTTTGCTACGTTGGGAGCGAGGAAGGTTACTTTAAAGTGAGCTCGATGGTCGGGGACGTTAAAAAGGGGGAAGATTGCGAGTATGTGATAAGAGAGTTCGAGGACGGTTTCGGTGTTGAGTTTAGGGGAAAGGCGGTTGCCTTCTTCGAGAAGCCGAAACCTCCCGTTGTTCAGGCCTCCTCTAGAGAAGAGGACTTTGAACTGAGCGCCAAGTTCGTCCTGACCTTTCCCTCACTCCCCCTTTCGGCTGACGCCTGTAACCTCTTTGGAAGCGACAAGGACTACCTCGCGGTTCTGTTCGAGGGCGAGCTCAAGATATACGAAATCCTCGATAAAAGCATAGTCGATTACGCCTCCGTCAAGCTCCCCTCTGGGTATCCTGTTTCGGTCCAGTGTGCTCCTCTTGAAGGGGACAGGGACATCATCCTACTGAACCTGATTTCGGGAGAGGGAATGAGCTCCGCGATCGTTAAGGTCGTGGGCGGTACCCCGGTGGTGGTGAAGGAGAACGTTCCTTACTTCCTGGCTGTCCTCGATAAGAGCAGGCCTGTGGAGACCTTCATAGGGCAGAGGTTCGACAGCAGAAACCTCTGGGGAGAGGTTAAGAAGCTCAAGCTCAGCGGGGAGGAAGTGGTCGAGGAAGGGGACTTCGCGGTTCCTTCGGGCTTTAGGGCGGACTCCGCTGTTATGAAGGGCGATATCCTGGTCTTCACCGATATAGATGGATACCTTAGGGTTTTTGAGGGAGACAGGCTCCTGCTCTCAGAGAGGGACTTCGGGGGCTCTTACACCACCGCCGAGCTTCCCGGCACTTACGAGGACGACAACAAGTACGTCTTCAACCCGAGACACTTCACCTTCAAGATCGGAA
Organism: Aquificaceae bacterium; assembly: GCA_015487535.1. Classification (GTDB taxonomy): domain Bacteria; phylum Aquificota; class Aquificia; order Aquificales; family Aquificaceae; genus Hydrogenivirga. Next base: position 942 of record WFPN01000051.1, on the reverse strand, counting down.
GGAAGGATTACGTTGGCGTTGTGAAGAACGTCACGAGCCCCGTTTACCGCTTTCTGGATGTTACAAAGTTCTCGGAGGGAGAAATATACGTCCTTACAAAGAACAGAAAGGGCGTTATGGAGCTTAAGAAGGTGAGAGGTAAGAAGTTCGAGGAGGCTATCCAGGTAGTTGTAAGAACTAGGGACGATAGGATATTCGTTATAACCGGAAGAACGGGAACGCTACCCCTTCAGAACAGGGGGGATCTGTTCGAGATCGAGATCACCCCTTTTTAGGGGACTCGGTTAAGGCTATCTTGAAGACCTCATCCAGATGGGAAACGAAGTGAAGGTTCATCTTCTCCCTAACGTATTCGGGAAGATCCTCGAGGACCTCGTCCCTGTTCTTCTCTGGAAGTATAACGTCGTATATGTTCGCCCTCTTCGCGGCGAGTATCTTCTCCTTCAGGCCTCCTACCGGAAGTACTCTTCCCCTCAGGGTTATCTCTCCCGTCATAGCTACGTCCATTCTGACGGGGATATCCGTCAGAAGTGATATCAGAGCAGTCGCTATAGCTATCCCTGCTGAGGGACCGTCCTTGGGGACCGCTCCTTCGGGAACGTGGATGTGGATGTCTATGTTGGGGAATACATCCGGATCTATGCCGTAGCTCTCGGCATTCGACCTTATGTAAGACAGAGCTGCCTGGGCTGACTCCTTCATTATGTCCCCAAGAGATCCCGTGAGGAGAAGACCACCCTTTCCCTTCATCTTGGTGGCCTCTATGAACATGATCTCACCGCCTACCTCGGTCCAGGCGAGGCCCGTCGCTATACCCACGAGGGGTTCCTTCTCCCTCTCGGGCTTGTATCTGGGCACTCCGAGGAGCTTCCTAACGTCCTCCTTTGTGATTACGAAGGGTCCCTCCTCGCCCTTGAGCTTCTTTACCGCTATCTTCCTCAG
>WFPN01000050.1 GCA_015487535.1 Aquificaceae bacterium | reverse complement strand
TTTAAAACAGGGCACACCTATCGAGGTGTTCGTGGAAGGTAGCAGGCTGAAGGCGGATGTAGAGTATATATCCCCTTCGGCAGACGAGAACAGGCTCGTTACGGTAAAGGCGAGGATAGACAGCCGAAACAAGATGCTGAAGCCCGGAATGTACGGGAGGGTGAGTTTTGGATACAAGAAGGTTAAGGCTTTTTTAGTCCCGGAGCACGCGGTCCAGCTCTTCCAGGAGCAGAGCTTCCTCTGGGTGGTGAGGGACTCGAGGGCGGTTCGCGTCCCGGTCAGGGTGGTTGGGCATGAAGACGGAACCTCAGTAGTTTTAGGGAGTATAAAGGAGGGGGAAAGTGCTGTGGTTGAAAACCTCATGTTCCTAAAAGAGGGTCAGAGGGTTAGGGAGAGATGAGGTTCCTCTTGCTCTTATTCCTGTTCGCCTTCTCCTATCCGCTGACCTTAGAGGAGGCTGTGCAGATAGCCCTGGAGAAGAATATAGAGAGTATAAAGTCAGAGCTCGACCTTTTTAAGGTCGAGGAGAGGATAAAGGAGGTGAGGGGAAGTATCCTGCCTACCGTTACCCTTTCGGCGAGGTTTACCAGATGGGATCCAAACTACATATCCTCCTTCGTCCCGGAGAACAAGTACTTCATTACTCTGTCCCTGAGCCAACCGATCTTCGACAAGAGCGTCTGGGACGCTCTCGAGCTCGCCAAAAGAAGCAGAGAGCTACAGGAGGCCGTGATAGAGGATGTGAAGGTCAGCCTGAAAGCTGAGGTGGAAAAACTCTACTGGGCCGTACTCTTTAAGAGGGAGGTTGTGAAGGAGAAGGAAGAGTCCTTGAGATACTGGGAGGATTACTTCCGGCTCGTAGAGGAGAAGTACAGGGAGGGGATAGTCCCCAAGTACGAATTTTTGAGGGCCAGAGCCCAGCTCAGACAGGCGAGGGCGGACCTGATAAGGGCGAGGAGTGATTACAGGACCTCCCTAAACTCCCTCAAAAACCTCCTCGGGATCAACGAGGATCTCGAGCCCGAAGGTGAACTAAAGAAACTCTCCTTTAAGGTAGAAAACCCACAGAAGTTGCTCTTAGAAAGGAACACAGCCCTCATTGTGCTGGAAAAGACCCTACGGGTGAGGCGGGAAAGCGTCGATCTGAAGAGGGCGGACTACTACCCCAAGCTGTCCTTCTTTGCCAACTACAACGTGGAGAACATAATGGACTTCAGGAACGGCAGGCTTGTGGAGGATACGAGGAAGGGCTACAACTTCGGACTCAGCCTAGACTTTACCATATTCGATGGACAGAAGAGAGGTGCGAGGGTAATGCAGGAGAGGCTTGAGGAGCTGAAGGTCAGAGAGGAGATAGACTTCAAAAGAAGGGAACTCCTTAACCGGCTTGACTCACTGCTATCACAGCTGAAGGCACTCGAGGAGGAGCTCCTCGCGAGGGAGGATACGCTGCTAGCATCGGTAGAGTCCCTTAAGAACGCAACGGAGAGGTATAGGGAGGGTGTGGGCTCACAGGTGGAACTCTTGGAGGCGAGAAGGTCTTACGAAGAGGCAAGGCTCCTTTACCTGGAGTCCATATACAGCTACAACACGACGGTTGCCGACATAAAGAGGCTACTCGGCCTGTGAGGGTGGTATAATATTGGGTCCGAACTCTTAAGGAGGTAACCATGTACGCCGTTATAAAGACGGGTGGAAAGCAGTACAGGGTAGAGCCTGGAGCTAAGCTGAGAATAGAGAAGATCCAGGCGGATGTAGGGTCCACCATCGAGTTTGAACCCATAATGGTCAGGAAGGAGGACGGTAGCCTGGAGTTTTACAAGGGTAAGGTTGTGGCCGAGGTCCTATCTCACGGGAAGGGTAAGAAGATAACCGTCTTCAAATACAGACCCAAGAAGAACTATAAGAGGTGGAAAGGTCATAGACAGCCCTACACCGAGGTATTAATTAAAGAGATAAAGGAGGTCTAAGGATGGCTTCGAAGGCGAGCGGTGGTTCTACGAGAAACGGAAGGGACAGTCATTCTAAAAGGTTAGGCGTAAAGAGATACGGAGGCCAGTTCGTAAAGGCCGGGAACATACTTGTAAGACAGAGGGGAACGAAGATATACCCCGGAAAGAACGTGGGTATGGGTTCAGACTTCACCCTCTTCGCCCTCACCGACGGCTACGTCCACTTCGAGAACAGAAGAAAGAAGAAGATGGTCAGCGTTCTCACTCCAGAAGAGTGGGAAGCCCTAAACGGGAACGGTAAGGCTAACTGAGAGCGTCGGGAAGATAAACTACACTCTCTATCACAAGATCGGGCTCGCCCTTCTTTAGGTCTTCTTCTCTGAACTTCCCGGTTTTCACAAGTATCCCGTAAAGTCCTGCCTTCATACCTCCGAGGACGTCAGCCTCTATATCGTCTCCAACTACAGCACACTCCTCAGGCAAGAGCCCCATACTCCTGACCGCAGACAGAAAGAACTCCCTGCTCGGCTTTCCGATAACCTTAGCCCTCTTCCCGGAAGCGAACTCGAGGGCTTTCACGAAAGGCCCAGCGTCCAGGGACAGCTTTCCGTCCTTATCCTTGAAGTACCTGTTCTTGGCTGCGGTTATAAGACCTGCTCCCTCCATCAGATACCTGAAGGCTCTGTTCAGGCTTTCGTAGGTAAAGTTCGTGTGTGCATCTCCCACGACCACGTAATCTGGAGGCTCTCCTATGAGATTCCCAACCTCCTCCATTGCCTCGTCTGTCAGGAGAAAGTAGGCTTTGGCCTTCCTTCTTCTGAGGAAATCGGCTGTCGCAGCCAGGGCTGTAAAGACCTCATCCTCATACACCTCGAAGCCCATAGCTCTGAGCTTCTCCACTACCTTCGACTTGGGTTTTCTGGTGGTGTTGGTTATGAACCTTACCTGAAATTTCTCTCTCAGCTCTTTTAGGGTTTCCACAGCCCCAGGGATGGGTTCATCCCCCACGTAGAGAACACCGTCTATATCTAACAGGAGCCCCTTTATCCTTCCCATGCTTTAATAATAGCTTGTAACAAAAAAGCCCCCGGGAAGGGGGCAACGGCGCAAATGGGTGCAGGGCTCAGAACGTAAAGCCGAGTTCCACCGAGAGGGTCGTTTTGTTATCCTTGGTTCCGCCTTTGAAGACCTTCTGATCGGTAGATATATAGGCTACCTCGGCCCTCAAGAACGTATTCTCAGTAGGCTTGTAGGTGGGAGTTATCGTAGCTGTGTAACCCTTTTCAGCTCCTCCCCAGTATATTCCGCTCGTTCCTTCATCAAAGTACTCGAGCCTAACAGGTACGGAGATGTTTCCGAAGTTAGGGGTTATGTATATGGCTACACCGTAAGCGCTGTCATCCTGTCCAGGTGTTTTGGCGGAGTCATCGAGCCACTGGTAGTCGGCGTTGAGGCCGAGGTCTATGTTACCTATGGAGTAGCCGAGAACAAGGTCTATGAGGTTTTTAAAACCGGAGTAGTCGTAGTAGCTCAAAGCATAATCTATCCCTCCGAAGGAGCCCAGTGATCCTATAGCGAAGGCCTCAGACCTAGAGCTTATAGCATCGTTGTTGTACTCAGCGTAAAGGCTTATGTCCTCGGTTAGCTCAAAGTTCACCCTAACACCAGGGTATATTACAGGCTGGGCGTACCACACAGCACCTAGGGTTATGTTCTTGTTGGCGTATGTATTTACAACCTCCGCGCCGATGTTCGTGGTGAGATAACCGGCATCGACCGAGACCCTGTCCACAGGCGATAGGGTCACGTAGCCCCAGAGTATGCCAGCCTCATTCTCAGTTATCTCACCTCTGGTGTAGGA
>WFPN01000049.1 GCA_015487535.1 Aquificaceae bacterium | reverse complement strand
TGAGGAAGCTGGGATGGGACATCTAAAGGACAACATAAGGGCGCTCGCGGAAGCTATAGAGAGGGAGTCCGTTCTAATACACAGGGACGCCCTGATAGACGGTTACAGGGACATCTACAAGCTATCCAAGTTCGGTATAGACAGGATAATAAAGAAGGCGGCTGAGTACGGGGGCAAGAAAGGGGCTAAGACCCTTAAGGAACGCTACGGTGTATATACGGACAGGCTCGACGAGGCCCTCGAGCTTCTCACCATAATAGCTGAATCCTCGAGGCTGATAGATCTCTTCGAGTTCGACCTGCCGTCTATGGAGATATACGTTGAAGGATCCATCCTCGTCGAGGCTATCGGGAAGAGCCAGAAGCCCGTCTGCAAACCTATGGCTGGGTTCTTCAAGGGCTTTCTCACCGACCTCCTCGATAGGAAGTTCGAGGTGGAGGAGGTAACCTGTGCCGCTCAGGGCTACGACAGGTGCACCTTTAGGATAAAACAGAAGTGATCACCTTATGGACATGAGCTTCAGCTCACACTCGAAGAGGAACTCGTAGGCTTCTGCGTGCATGAGTGCGTGTTCCATGCTCTCTCCCCAGGTGTAGAGTCCGTGTGAGGCAATGAGGAAGCCGTAAACGTCTGTGTGTTTCTCAAGATACTCTCTAACCTTTCCAGAGAGCCTTTCCATATCCTGATCGTTCTCGAAAACGGGCACCACTATCTTGGCCTCATGGGTGTCTATCTCGGGAAAGGCCTTCAGAAGCTCGTAGTCCTCGAGCTCCACGCTACCCTTGGCTATGCGGGATATGAGGGTTGCGTTCGGTGAGTGGGTATGCACGACCGCCTTAACCTCAGGGTACAGCCTGTAAACGGTAAGATGTAGAAGCGTTTCCGCAGAGGGCTTCTTATCCTCCAAAGGGCGTCCTTCCAGATCCACCAAGAGTATATCCTCGGGTTTCAACCTCCCCTTGTGCTTCCCCGAGGCCGTTATGGCTACCCTGTCCGGACCAACCCTGACGGATATGTTTCCGCTCGTGGCGGGGACCCAACCCTTCGAGTCCAGGAACATACCCGCATCTATGATCTCTTGAACGGCTCTATCGAGATCTTGCATGGAATCTATTATAGAGATAGCCTTGACTGGAGACGGATATTGATGTATCCTTGTATGTATGAAAGTGTTTACTTACTTTACGGCTCTGATGTTCTTAGCATCACTCACTTTCTCCAATGAGCTAATCGACAGAGGGCAGAAAGTCTTCAAGAGATCCTGTTCGACCTGTCATGTAGAGAGGGTGAGTCCAGAGAAGCTGGCCAGGATTCAGGAGATCGTTAAGTCAGGGGGTAAGCCTCCCCTGAAGGCGCCCCCGATGTCCGAGGTTTCGGCGAGGGTCAAGAAATTCTACCCAAAGGAAGAGGAGTTCGTCGCCTTTGTGAAGGATTACATAACGAACCCCTCGAGGGAGAAGGGTGTGTGCCTTCCTAAGGCCTACAAAATATTCGGGGTGATGCCTCCCATAGGTAGAACACTATCCGAGGATGAGAAGGAGGCGGTAGCCTACTGGCTCTACCACAACTTCAAGGAGAGCTGGGAAGAGTTCATCAGAAAGAACCCCCACTGACTTCCTTTACACGCTTCCTCACTTTCCTATATTATCCTTTTGTTCACGGAGGTGAGAAGATGGACAGGTATGAGAGTTTGATCATAGATCTATACAACAAGGCCGCAAACTATGAACCCCTCTCTAAAGACGAAGCCCTCGAGCTCCTGAGGGTCCCGGACGATTACGTTCCCTTCCTGACCCACTTTGCCCAGAAGATAAAGAAAAAGTTCTTCCCCGAGAACGAGATAGAGTTCTGCTCGATCATAAACGCCAAGAGCGGTGCCTGTTCTGAGGATTGCAAGTTCTGTGCCCAGTCCAAGTTCTACAAGACCCCCATAAACGTCTATAACCTGGTTCCCAAGGAGGAGATAGTGGAGGGTGCTGAGCGCGGCGTGGAGTTCGGGGCCAACAGATACTGTGTGGTCCTCGCAGGGAAACAAGCGACGCCTGAGGAGGTGGAGAGGATAGCCGAAGCCGTGAGGGAGGTTAAGGAGACGGAGAAGCTCCCGATAAATGTCTGCGTCTCAGCTGGCACAATGGACGAGGAGAGCCTCAGGAAGCTGAAAGAGGCAGGGGTGAAGAGGATAAACCACAACCTAGAGGCGAGCAGGAACTTCTTTCCGAAGATAGTCACTACCCACAGGTGGGAGGACAGATACGAGACCATAAAGAGGATAAAGAAGGTGGGGCTTTCCACCTGTTGTGGTGGGATATTCGGTATGGGGGAGAGCGATGAAGACAGGGCAGATCTCGCATTAACCTACAGGGAGCTCGAGGTGGACTCCATACCTCTAAACTTCCTTATGCCCATTCCCGGAACGCCTCTTGAGAACGCCCCCGGTGTTACACCCCTGGAAGCCCTCAAGATAATAGCCACGTTCAGGTTCACCAATCCAAAGGCTGAGCTCAGACTCTGTGGCGGAAGAGAACAGAACCTCAGGGACTTCCACGGGATGGCGGTCTTGATGACAAACGCCATGATGGTGGGAGGGTATCTGACACGTGCTGGGAGGGACATAAAGAAGGACTACCAGCTTCTCGAAGACCTGCGGGCAAAGAGGAAGGAGGAAGTTCTCACCTGAAGGGTCTCCGGACAGGTTAAAATACTCTAAACCCCATCCGGAGGAAGGGAATGAAACTACAGATCGACAGGGAGGAGTTTGAAGAGGCCCTCAAGAAGGCTAAGGAGGCCACTGAGAAGAAGTCAGCCCTGCCTATACTTACTAACTTCTTACTATCCGCAGAAGGAGACAGGCTTGTGATCAAAGCCACCGACCTCGAAAACTACCTTATCCTATCCCTCAAGGCGGATATTGAGGAGGAAGGTTCCGTATGCGTAAGCTCTAGGAGTCTTTCTGACATCGTAAGGAACCTTTCCTCTGCCGTAATCAACCTGCAGACGGAGGGAGAGAAGCTCCTGGTAACGGGCGGAAGGAGCAGGTTCAAGTTACCCACAGTGCCTCCGGAGGACTTTCCCGAGTTCCCCGAGGTGAAGGAAGGGGAGGAGACGATAAGCGGCGACCTGATCTTGGAGGGAATAAGCAAGACCGAGTACGCCATAGCGAAGGAAGAGACCAGGATAGCCCTTCAGGGTATGTACATGAGGGGGTACGAAGGCAGGGTTCACTTCGTTGGGTCAGATGGGCACAGGCTCGCCCTGTTCGAACCGGAAGGGAGCTTTTCCTACGAGCTCCTAGTGCCCCGCAAAAGTCTGAAGGTGGTCCAGAGGCTCCTGACCGGCATAGAGGACGTGAGGGTCTCAAAAAGCGAGGATGGGAACTTCGCCTACTTCACGAGTGAGGAGTGGAAGCTGGTAGTCAGGCTCCTTGAAGGGGATTACCCCGACTACCTTGCGGTCATACCGAAAGAGTTCGCCGCAGAGGTTCTCTTAGACGTGGAGGAGACTACGAGGGCCCTCAAGAGGCTTTCTGGGCTTTCCGAAGGGAAGGTCTTCCCAGTTAAGATAACCCTGAGCGACAACTTGGCCGTCTTCGAGTTCATGGACCCGGAGTTCGGAGAGGGAAGGGAAGAGCTCGACGTGGACTACATAGGGGATCCCTTCGAGATAGGGTTCAACGGCAAGTACATTCTCGAGGCTCTCGACGCCTTCGACTCTGAGAAGGCCTGGTTCAGGTTCACCACGCCAGATACGGCGGCCCTTTTGGAGTCTGATGACTACGAGAAAGATCCCTACAGATGTATAATTATGCCGATGCGCGTTTAGGGGGAAGCCGTGAAGATACTGCTTGTTCTGATAACCGTTCTTGCACTGGTACTACCTTCCTTTTCCAAGGAGAAGGGTACCTACGTAGCCAAGAAGGATAGGGTGGTAAAGAAGAAAAAGGTAAAGAGAAAGCAGGTTAGGTACCCTGTGAGGGTCAATCCTTACGGAGAAGAGGTCAAGATAAAAGAGATGCTGAAGGACATCTATGAGTAAGGACAACAGCCTCAGGATCATAGAGGAGCTCAAGCTAAGGCAGGGAGATACCTGGCGTGTCCTGAAGATAATGAGCGAGTTCGTTCAGGGATTTGACGAGCTTGCGAACGTGGGCCCTGCGGTAACCTTCTTCGGGAGCTCGAGGGCCAAGGAGCAGGACAAGTACTACAGGCTCGCTTACGAGACCGCTTTCAACCTGGGAAAGCTCGGTTACGCCATAATAACGGGGGGAGGCCCCGGGATAATGGAGGCGGCCAACAGAGGAGCCCACGATAGCGGGACACTTTCGGTAGGGCTCAACATAGAGATACCGACCGAGCAGCATCCGAACAAGTATCAGAACCTCTCCCTGAAGTTCGATTACTTCTTCGTAAGGAAGGTGATGCTCCTGAAATACTCCCTCGCCTACGTTATCTTCCCCGGGGGCTTTGGAACCTTCGACGAGCTCTTCGAAGCGCTTACTCTGATACAGACCGGAAAGAGTTACAAGTTTCCCCTAATCCTGTTCGGAAGCGAGTTCTGGTCTCCGTTACTGGACTACATGAGGAACGTTATGGTCCCTGCGGGGACGATAAGCGAGAAGGACGTAGGTTTGATGAGCCTGGTGGACAGCCCACAGGAGGTTATAGACCTCGTTTACGAACGCAGCAAGGAGAAGTACCACTTCCTAGAGGAGTACTACGGTGAGGAGACGAGCTTTATGGAAAAGCTCAGGAGGATACTGAAGAACCATGAGGCTCTTGCACATAGCTGATCTTCACGCCGGGAAGACACTGGGAAAGGTCAGCAGGAACCCGGACCTTGCCCACGCCCTCGATCAGGTCGTTAAGTTCGCAAGGGAGAACTCACCCGATCTCGTTCTCGTGGCGGGGGACGTTTTCGACAAGGCCAACCCCGACAACGAGTCGAAGGAGCTCATATTCGACTTCTTCCTTAGGCTCAAGGGCCTTGGCATAGAGGTTGTGGTGATAGCAGGCAACCACGACAGCTACGACTTCATGAAGAGCATCAAAAAACTTTCAAAGCTCGCGAACGTTCACATATACGACAGACCGAGCAGGGAGGAATGCATATATCAGATGGGGGAGCTAAAGATCGCCTGCCTTCCTTACCCCTCCGAGAGGGTGATAACCTCCGCTTCCGAAGACTCCAAGAAGAGCTACGCCGACCTCGTTTCCCGGTTCATAAACTACCTCGCCAAGAGGGTGGAAGACTCGAGGTACAGGATACTCCTCGCCCATCTCTTCATAGCCGGCTCGAAGTACACCAGGACCGAGAAGGAGGCAACCATAACACAGCACTACGCAGTCCAGCCTGCTAGCCTTACCGACTCCTTCGATTACGTCGCTCTCGGTCACGTTCACAGGTACCAGAGGATAGAGAACGCACCTACCTACGCCTACTACACGGGATCCCTCTACCAGCTGGACTTCTCCGAGGCGGGAAGCGACAAGTTCTTCAACTTCGTTATCCTCGAGGATGGTACTCCGAAGGTAGAAAGTATCAGGCTGAATCTCAAGAACCCCCTCAGCGTATTCGATATGAAACAGGGCGAGGCCTTGAGCAGACTGGAGGAACTCAAGTCCGAGGGAGGATACATCAAGCTCTTCATCAGGGTGGAGGACAGGGCAAAACTACCTATGCTGGTGGATAGACTCCGGGAGGAGCTGGGGGACAAGCTCATCAAGATAGAGTTGGTAACTGATCAGACCAGGCCCGTCGCAGACCTGGAACTGTCTTCTAGGTTAAATCCCCTCGATCTGTACAGGGAGTACTACAGGGCTGCGTACAGCAAAGAGCTACCCCAGGATCTGGAGATGAAGTTCTTAGAGCTCCTGAAGAAGGCAGAGTAGCGGTTATAATTATTCCAGATGAGATACGACGTCATAATAATCGGCGGAGGAGCTTCCGGACTATCCTGTGCACTCACCCTAGCCTCGGCCCAGGGAAGAGGATGGGAGTGGGCGGAGAACAGAAGGTATCTGGTCTTGGACACCGGAAGATCGGACATGAACAGGGCCCTCTTCAAGAATGTCCCGGGTGTGCCCGGCGGGACTCTCGGAAAGGAACTCATAGACAGGATAAAGGAGCAGATA
>WFPN01000048.1 GCA_015487535.1 Aquificaceae bacterium | reverse complement strand
TCTTGAGCATCCTCCTCACGAACTGCATGTCTATCTTGAGCACGTCCACCGGGAGGCTCTCGAGATACGCGAGGGACGAGTATCCCGTCCCGAAGTCATCGACGGCTACCCTAACCCCAGCGGAGCGAACCTCCTCCAGAAACTCCCTCGTATATTCCATGTCCTCCACCAGCAGCCTCTCGGTGATCTCTAGGACCAAGCCAGAACCTACGTCCCTAGCAACCTCCTTCACAAGCTCCACAAACCCCTCGTCCCTGAAGCTGGCAGGGGATACGTTGAAGGAGAAAACAGCGTTCTTCCTTGAGAGTATAAGGTCTCTCAGTTCCAGAAGGACCCTGTTCTCCACCTCCCTGATTAGACCGGTCCTTTCGAGAATGAGTATGAAGTCCTTAGGGCTCAGAATATTCCCTTCTCTATCCTTCATCCTCAGAAGGACCTCGAAGCCCGCGATCTCCTTGGGGTAGGTTCTGTAGTAGGGCTGTAGGAAGAAGGTGAACCTGCCCTCCTCCACGGCAGACCTTATCTCACTCCTCGCCTTTAGGTTCTCTTCCACCATCCGGTTTATCTCAGAGCTGAAGAACCTGTAGGTGTCCTCACACTCCCTCTTCGAAAAGGAGAGGGCCATATAGGCCTTTTCCATCAAGCTCTTGACCGTTCTCGCATCCTGGGGATAGACCGAAGCCCCTATGTTAACGCTGAGAGGAACTTCCCTTCCATCCACCCTGACTGGCTTGAGTAGGGAGATTATGAGCTTGTCGGTTACCGTAGTTATCTCCCTCTCGGAAACGCCCTTTACGAACACCGCGAACTCGTCTCCCCCTATCCTGCCGGCGATGTCCCTCTTAAACAGTGTTTCCTGGAGTCTCTTGGCAACTTCCTTAAGAACCACATCGCCAGCCCTGGTTCCGAATATCTGGTTTATGCTGGCGAGCCCCACTATGTCTATCACATAGAGGACGTGGGTTTTGTCCTTCTCCTTTTCGAGGGCTAGCTCGGCGGAGGCTATGAACCCTTCCCTGTTCGGGAGGCCGGTGAGCGGGTCGGTGTACTTCAACCTGGCTAGCTCTTCTTCCAGATACCTCTCGGCGGTTACGTCCTTCCCTATGGCAACGAACCTTAGCTCCCCCTTCCCAACACGTACCGGTATTATGTTCTGGTCGAGGTAGAAGATCTCTCCGTTCTTCTTCCTGTTTACGAAAACGGCCTGGAACGAAACGCCGGCCTTTATCGTGTTCCAGAGCCTGCGGTAGAATCCGACGTCGTGATAACCGGACTTGAATATGTTTGGTTTCTTGCCTATCAATTCCTCGGGGCTGTAGCCAGAGATTTTGGAAACGGCCTCGTTTACGTAAAGTATCCGGCCGTTCTCGTCCGTTATCAGGACCCACTCGTGTCCCTTCTCTATGGCGACGTTTACCATCCTGAGGAACTTGTCCCTCCTTATCCTCTCGAGAACATGGGACAGGTCCGATTGGATCTCCTTAAGAAACTCGAGCTCCTCCTCCGTGAACATGTTTGGAATTTGAGAGTAGAGGTTCAGGATAGCCACGGTCTTACCCTCAACCTGTAAGGGTATAGCGCAGGAAGAGAGGAAGTTCCTCTTGAGCATCTCCTCCCGCCAGGGCTCTACATCGGGATTGGTTCTCGTATCGGGGTTTATCACTATCTTCCCCTCTCTCAGGGCCTTTCCGGTGGGTCCCTGCCCCTCAGGTAGGTTCTCATCTATGGAGATCCTCAGCTTATCAACGTAGCCCTCATCGTGCCCGCAGATGTGGATAGGCTTTACGTACCCGCTTCTCTCGTCAGGCACGCCCACCCACGCCATCCTGAAACCAGCCTCGTTTACGAGAACCTCGCACACCCTCCTGAGGAGATCCCTCTCGTCGAGGGCGGATACCATGAGCTCGTTCACCCTCTTCAGAGCCCTGAAGAGCCTCTCGTACTTTACCCTTTTGGTTATGTCGAAGAATATGACAAAGCCGGCGGGCCTGTTGTTCCATGTAACGGTCTTGGTGTATATGAACATGTACCTTACGTTTCCTTCCTTCGTCCTAACCGGGAACTCGGTATAGATCCTCTCGAACTGCTCACCCTTGAGGCGCCTCTTGGCTATCTCCTTTACCATCTCCCGGTGTTCTGGAGCCACGATCTCATGGACAGGCAGACGGCAGAGCTCCTCTCTGGAGTAGCCAAATATGTACTGTGCCGCCCTGTTGGCGTAAACTATCCTCTCCTGGTATATGAGAACCCCCACCTGGGGGGTGGTATCTATCACGCTGAAGACCTCGTAGTACTCCATCTCCTTTGAAACATCCTCGATAACGCCCACCACCTCTATCTCGCTCTCATCTATCACATCCAGAAAGCTCACGGCATCCCTGAAGTAGGCGTAGGTTCCGTCCTTTCTCCTAAACCTGTAAATGCGGCTTATAAAATCTTTCCCTTCCACAAGCTCCTTACACTCGAAGTAGATCCTCTCCCTATCGTCGGGATGGATGTTATCGAACCACCAGCCTGGGTTTCCCTTTATCTCCTCCAGCTTCCACCCCGTTATGTTCTCTATCCAGGAGTTGAGGAAGTTTATCTCCTTTAGGATAACCTTTCCATCCTCTATCCTGGCCCTCGCCTGGTAGAGGGCGATAGGGAACTTGGTTATGAGGTCCCCTGCTTCCATTTGGATTAATTATATTTCCCTGTTGTAAAATCAATCACCGACATGAGGGGGATCATCTTCATCCTTCTGCTGATAAACGCCGTTATCTGGGGGCATCCAGAGGACCTGGAGAGGGGGGATCTTCTCAGGCCCTTCGAGAGGTTCCTCGAGGGTAAGGCAACAGAGTACGACCTGTACCTAATAAAGGGCGTAGCAGAGGAGATAAAAGAGGAGCCGCCTGAATACATAAGGCTCTTCGCCCGGGGGCTTCTGGCCGAAAAGAGGGGAGATTACGAAGGTGCGCTTGACAACTACGTAAGGTCCATAGAGCTGAAGCCTGACTACAACCCCTCCTACTTCAGGTTCAACGCCCTTATAAGGAAGGTTAAAAACCCCGAGACCTACAGGGAAAAGCTCACGCTGATAGTAAAGGAGAGGTTCAGCAAACCTCCTCCAGTGATAGTGGAAAACCCCGACAACAAGTACGTTTTCCTCGTCGAGAAGATGTCCCAGTACCTTCTAGTTTACAGGGGGAAAGAGCTCGAGGCCCTGTACCCGGTTACGACCGGGAAGGACTGGGAGGACAAGTGGAGGGAGGGCGACAGGAGGACTCCGGAGGGTATCTACTACTTCACACGGTTCATACCACCGGAGAGGCTCTCGAAGATATACGGAGGGATAGCTGTGGTCCTCAACTACCCGAATCCGGTGGACAGGCTCCTGGGCAAAGGGGGAAGCGGCATATGGCTCCACGGAAGCGACACGGGAGATAGGAACAACATACCCTTCAGCACTAGAGGCTGCGTTGTGGCCGGGAACACAGATCTTAGGGAGATAACCAAGAGGATCTCCCTGAGCAATACCCTTATAGGCATATTCAAGGAGATCCCCTCGGATATGGAGCTGGACGATGTGGCTTCCTTCCTGAAAAGCTGGGAGGAAAGCTGGGAGGAGAAGGATCTTGAAAGGTACCTTTCCCACTACTCCAGAAGGTTCACCTGGAAGAGGGGAGGCTTCAAGGAGTGGAAACGCTACAAGCGGAGGGTTATCCTCGGCAAGAAGAGGATAGATGTAGAGATAAGAGACCTGACCCTCCTAGCCTTCAGGAGGGGGCTGTCTAAGGAGGTCGAGTACTACGTTGCCGAGTTCCACCAGGTTTACAGATCCGATAGCTACTCAGACAGGGGATTGAAGAGGTTGTATATAATAAAAGAGAATGGAAAGCTAAAGATACTGAGAGAAGAGTTCAAAAGGGAGGGTTGAGATGCTGTTCCTTATCCTCGCTCTCGTATCGCTCTCCTTCGGAGTGTGCCCGGGAACCCTGAACGTATCCTTGGAAATCGCCTCCGAAACCGTCGATAAGGAAGGGAAAAACTTCAGAAGGGCAGACGTGTTTGTCTTCATACCCGTGGAGAAGAAGCTGATCAAGAAGGAGGTGAGTGTTCTCGAAAGCAACCACAACATTCTAAAGCTGGGAGAGGACCTGTTCCAGATAGATATATCCCTTAAAAACAGGAACAGCGTTGTACTCGAGGATGCAATTCTGGAGCAACCGGTGGGGAAGAACTCGGACATAGAGGGCAGGATAGAAGCCAAGAGGGTTATCTCCAGACTACCATACATATTCGAGCCCTTGACTCTGTATCCGACCGACATAAGACCGGGGAAGATAGTGATAAAGCTGCCCCCGGTTAAGCCGGGAGAGGAGCTAGAGCTCTCTTACAGGGTGAGGGGAGAGGCAGGAGAACCTATGATAAAGAGTACAAAGAGGTACGAGGTAGAGGAGAGCGAAAGGCTCTACATGCTGGTGGCCAAGTACTCACTCCTCTTTGGCTACGGGAAAACAAAAACCGAGGACGTGAACCTCAGCAACCTCAAGGAGATAGTGAGGGGTTTTAAGCTAGCTGGCCTCAAGCCTGTTGTGAAGATCGTCGGCGTGGCCGACGGGAAGACCTGGAACGTAAAGAGAAACAGGGAGGTAGCCCAGGAAAGGGCCCGCTTTGTTGCGAGAGAACTGCTTGGTGAGAACTTCGCCTGCTATATCAGAAGGGCCTACGCTGGAAGGGTTAGGTGAGTTTGAAGTCCATTTTTTAAGTTGCTTCTGTATGTACAATACGCTACATTAAATAGGTGGTAATTGATTGGGATGAGGAGAAAAATATCAAGCTTAAACTGGAGCGAGGAATTGGTTTTGAAGATGTAGTTGTGGCGATCAACGAAGACAGAATACTCGACATATTAGAACATCCCAACAGAAATAGATACCCAGAGCAGAAATTACTTATAGTTGAAATAGATGGCTATGCATACGTAGTCCCCTTTGAAGAAAGGGGAAGCGTAATAAGGCTAATCACAATCTTTCCCAGTAGGAAGATAACCAAAAAATATTTAGGAGGTAGAAACGATGAATAAGCTGGACAAATTTGAAAAGCAAATAGAGGAAGAACTTGAAAGGGATGAATGGAAGAGGACGAAGGACTACAACAGGTTGGAGAAAGCTTTGAGAAAAGGAGCAGAGTCTATTTTGAAGAAGAAACCGGTCAGCATACGCTTAAGCGAAAGAGACATAATGCTTCTTAAAAGAAAGAGCCTTGAAACTGGGGTGCCTTATCAAACCCTTATAGCCACCTTGGTAAGGCAGTATGTAGAGGGTAAGATCAAGATTGAGCTGTGAAATATCAGGTAAGTCTGACCACGACACCTCTCTCGTGGAGGAACTTCTTAAGCTCTGGGATGGACAGTTCCCTGAAGTGGAAGAGAGATGCCGCCAAGGCGGCGTCCACTTTACCCTCTTCGAAAACCTCGTAGAAGTGTTCCTTTCTTCCCGCACCACCGCTCGCTATAACGGGTATGTTTACAGCTTCTGCGACAGCTCTGCATAGCTCAACATCGTAGCCTTCCTTGGTTCCGTCCCTGTCCATCGAGGTCAGAAGTATCTCTCCTGCCCCCAGGCTCTCCACCTTCTTTGCCCACTCCACGGCGTCTATACCGGTGGGGGTCCTGCCGCCGTTTATGTAAACCTCCCAGCCGGATCCTTTCCTCTTAGCATCTATAGCGACCACTATGCACTGGGACCCGAACAGCCGTGCCCCCTCGTGAACTACGTCCGGGTTCTTCACCGCAGCCGTGTTCACGGATACCTTGTCCGCTCCGGCTTCAAGGAGCCTTCTCATGTCCTCCACCGCCCTTATCCCCCCGCCTACAGTGAAAGGCATGAAGACCGTCTCGGCAACCCTTCTGACCACATCTATCATTATCTCCCTATCCTCGGCCGATGCGGTTATATCCAGGAAGACCAGCTCGTCCGCCCCCTCCTCCTCGTAGCGCTTGGCCACCTCGACGGGATCCCCTGCATCGCGGAGATTGAGGAACTTTACACCCTTAACGACCCTTCCCTTGTCCACGTCCAGACAGGGTATTATCCTCTTGGCGAGCATGGATAACTATTCTATGACAGAGATTACTTGTAAGCACAACCCTTGGGGTTATATACAAGTTCAGAGAAAGAACAGAAAGGAGGTCTAAGGATGGCTCAGAAGGTTGCTCAGGATGTTATAAAGGAAAAGCTCATTATAGACTCCAACACAGGCAATCCCGTTAAAGAGATAGAGCTGAACGAGGACAAGATAAAGATAATCAAGGAGAGCGGAGAGGTCCTGGAGATCCCCCTCAACACCATAAGGGGAAAGTACATAAAGATGAGGCTTGAGGCTGGCCTGAGTGAGATAACCGAACCCATCTACGTATGATTTAAAATCTCCTCTATGGAGATCGAGGTAAGGCGGGGGAGTCTGCTCGAGGTTGAGGCTGACGCTATTGTGAACCCCGCCAACAGCCACGGCTACATGGGTGGAGGGGTAGC
>WFPN01000047.1 GCA_015487535.1 Aquificaceae bacterium | reverse complement strand
GAAGACATCGGGGTAGCCTGGAAGGGAAAGGTTGTGGTGGACGTAGGAAGCGGGGCCGGTTTTCCGGGCGTTCCGCTCAAGATCTACTTAAAGGATATCAGCCTCTACATGATAGAGTCGGTGGGGAAGAAGTGCAGCTTCCTCGAGTTCCTAAAGGTCAGGCTCGGCTTGAGCTGGACCGTTCTGTGCCAGAGAGCTCAGAGCGTGGACAGGAGGTTTCACATAGCGGTCTCGAGGGCCCTCGGAAAGTTCGAGGAGGTCGCGCCCCTTCTGGAGGATCTCGCGACGGAGTGGGTTTTCATCATGAAGGGTAGGGAGATAGACTGGGAGAGCGTCGGGAGGCTTGGGTACGAGGCCTACGAGGTAAGGCTTGAAGGCCTTCCAAAATCTTACATTCTCTGGAAAAAGCTCGGATTATCATAATATACCCATGCAGAGAAGACCGGTCCTGGTGGTAAACTTCGGTTCCCAGTATGTTCAGCTGATAGCGAGGAGAGTGAGGGAGTTGGGGGTTTACAGCGAGATAGTTCACTGGGACGCCTCGATAGAGGAGATAAGGGATAGGTCCCCCTACGGGCTGATATTCTCCGGAGGTCCCGCTTCAGTTTACGCGGAGGACGCCCCGCTCCCTCCAAAGGAGATATACGATCTTGGAGTCCCCATACTGGGGATATGCTACGGGCTCCAGGTAGTGGCCTATCAGCTGGGCGGGAAGGTGGAAAGGTCTGAAAGGCAGGAATACGGCAGGGCCAGGCTGAGGGTGATAAAGAGGGACGTTATATTCGATGGAATTCCCGAAGAGTTCGATGTGTGGATGAGCCACGCCGATAAGGTTTCAGAGCTCCCCGAAGGTTTCGAGACGCTCGCCGTATCCGAGAACTCACCGCACGCGGTCATAGCCAACAGGGAGAGGACTGTGTACGGTTTCCAGTTCCATCCGGAGGTGGTCCACACCGCGTACGGGAAGGAGCTCCTCGCGAACTTCGTTTACAAAGTCTGCGGAGCGGAGAGAAACTGGGAGATGGGGGACTTCGTCGATGAGAAGATAAGGGAGATAAGGGAGACCGTCGGCGATTCGAAGGTGATAGCGGCCTTGTCTGGGGGTGTCGATTCGACGGTAGCGAGCGTTCTGGTTCACAGGGCAATCGGTGACAGGCTGCACTGCTTCTTTATAGACCACGGGCTCCTGAGGCTCGGTGAGAGGGAGGAGGTAGAAAGGAATCTAAAAGGTCTGGGGCTGCCCCTAAAGGTCGTGGACGCGAGCGAGCTGTTCCTCAGCAGGTTGAAGGGCGTGGAGGATCCCGAGGAGAAAAGAAGGATAATAGGGAACACCTTTATAGAGGTCTTCGAGGAGGAAGCGAGAAAGGTAGAGGGGGCGGAGTTCCTCCTCCAGGGAACCCTTTACCCGGACGTGGTCGAGAGTGCGGGTATAAAAGGTTCGGCGAAGATAAAGACACATCACAACGTTGGGGGACTCCCTGAGAGGATGAAACTCAAGCTCCTGGAGCCTTTCAGGGAGCTCTTCAAGGACGAGGTCAGGGAGATAGGAAAGATCTTGGGCATTCCCAAGGAGATCCTCGGCAGGCACCCATTCCCCGGACCTGGTCTGGCGATAAGGATAATAGGGGAGGTCAGCAGAGAAGACCTCGACATACTGAGAAGAGCAGACAGCATATTCATAGAGGAGCTGAAGAAGAACGGCTTCTACGACAGGGTGTGGCAGGCCTTCGCCGTCCTCCTCCCAATACGTTCCGTCGGGGTTATGGGAGACGTGAGAACCTACGAGAAGGTGATAGCCCTGAGGGCTGTTGAGAGTACGGACGGTATGACAGCGGACTGGTACAGGTTCCCCTACGACTTCCTAGATCACGTAATGAGGAGGATAATAAACGAGGTCAGGGGAGTGGGGAGAGTCGTTTACGACATCTCCTCCAAACCCCCATCCACTATAGAGTGGGAGTGATCATACGGGAGGACACTTGGGAGACCTCGGCCTGTTCTTGAACTTGAGATCCCACTCCAGAGCCTCTTTTATAGCCTGGTTCTTCTCCTCCTCCGTTAGCTCCGTCTTATACTTGAGAACCCAGCCTTGGGTGAGTATCCAGGGGTCGTCTCCTATCTTCTCCTTGTTCAGATTGTATATGGACGGCCAGTAGAGGGAGTTCCCGTATATCCTCGCCGATATATCCCAGAGGGTATCGCACCAGCCCACCTTGACCTCCCCGTACTCCGGCTCCTTTGCAACCTCTTCCTCGGCCGGGGGTGGAGGGGGTGGTGTGTGCGCCGCCTTGTTGGCTATGTGGCTTTCGAGCTTGCTCTTGGCGGATTCTAGGATCCTTCTCGCCTCTCCGAGGAGGTTTCTGCTCTCTCTCAGGTTTTCCTTAGCTTGAGCTATATTCTCTTTAGGCTCTTGCACTTCCTTTTCTACCTCTTCGAGGGCAGACTTTGTGGCACAGGACTGGTTTACCACGAAGGCTGCCGAGAGACCAACGATGGGAAGGAGAGCCAGGACTTCTCTTCTCATACCGTTCCCTCCTCTTTACTGCTGCAGGCCCGGATGCAGTGTGGTGTCGCTCGCGTGCTCTTCGATCTTCCTGCTTATCTCTTCAGCCATCTTCTTGATCTCCTGAGCTTCCTTCTTTACCTCTTCCGTTTCCTTCTTAACCTCTTGGGTTTCCTTCTTTAGACTTTCAACCTCTTTCCTGAGGGCCTCTACCTCCGATTTGCTCGCACAGGATTGGGAAAAGACCGCTACGGCCGTGAGTCCGAGTATAGATACAAGGGAAGTGAGCTTTTTCATATCTGTTCCCTCCTTTGTTTAATCATCGTTTACTATAATATCATTTTTAATGCCCAAGAGAGAAGACATAAGGAAGATCCTGATTATAGGATCCGGCCCCATAGTTATAGGTCAGGCAGCCGAGTTCGATTACTCCGGGACCCAAGCATGTAAGGCTCTCAAGCAGGAAGGTTATCAGATAGTCCTGGTGAACTCGAACCCGGCGACCATAATGACAGATCCAGAGATAGCGGACAGAACTTATATAGAACCTCTTACCATCGAGTTTCTCGAGGAGATAATAAAAAAGGAAAGGCCGGACGCCCTGCTTCCCACTCTTGGAGGACAGACCGCCCTGAACCTGGCCGTCCAACTCTACGAGGAGGGTGTTCTGGATAGGTACGGCGTTGAGATGATCGGGGCGAACTACGAGGCCATAAAGAAAGGGGAGGACAGGGATCTCTTCAGAAAGGCTATGGAGAATATAGGCCTGAAGGTTCCCGAGAGCGCTGTGGTTTCTTCGGAGGAGGAGGGACTTGAGGCGGTAAAAAGGATAGGCTTTCCCGTTATACTCAGGCCGGCCTTCACCCTGGGAGGAACGGGAGGTTCTATAGCCTACAATATAGAGGAGTTCAAGGACAAGCTCTCTGTGGCGCTCAAGACCTCGCCCATACACCAGGTCCTTTTAGACAAGTCTCTGATAGGTTGGAAGGAGTTCGAGTTCGAGGTGATAAGGGATAAGAACGACAACGTGATAATAGTCTGCTCCATAGAGAACTTCGACCCTATGGGCGTTCACACGGGGGACTCCATCACGGTCGCTCCAGCCCAGACATTAACCGATAAGGAGTATCAGATCCTCAGGGACGCGGCGATAGCTGTTATCAGAGAGATAGGTGTGGACACGGGAGGATCTAACATTCAGTTCGCGGTGAGCCCCGAAAACGGTGACTTCTACGTGATAGAGATGAACCCGAGGGTCTCGAGGTCTTCTGCACTGGCTTCCAAGGCGACCGGATTCCCCATAGCGAAGGTTGCCGCAAAGCTCGCCATCGGGTACACTCTCGACGAGCTAAAGAACGACATCACCAGGTTCACGCCGGCTTCATTCGAACCATCGATAGACTACGTAGTCGTGAAGATACCCAGGTTCGACTTTAAGAAGTTCCTCGGCGCCGACACAACCCTGACCACGATGATGAAATCGGTCGGGGAGGTAATGGCCATAGGAAGAACCTTTAAAGAGGCTCTCCTCAAGGCCATAAGGAGTCTCGAACTCGACAGGTTCGGTCTCGCCTTTCCAAGGATTGATGTGTCCGAAGGGGATCTCGTAAGGAATCTGAGGACTCCCAACGAGGACAGACTCTGGTATATAGCCGAGGCTATCAGAAGGGGGTATTCGGTCGATGAACTGTACGAGCTTACAAGAATAGACAGATGGTTCCTCTACAACATAGAGGAGATAGTTAGCTTTGAAAGGGATATAGAGGAG
>WFPN01000046.1 GCA_015487535.1 Aquificaceae bacterium | reverse complement strand
GGCCTTTAATCATCTTGCCACCCTCAGATCTTTTTTCTCCCTTATCACCTGAAACTCACACATTTCAAAGAGCCTCGAAATAACGGGTTCTTCCTTGAGGAAGGTGAGAACGGAGGGTTCGTCCTTCTCCTCGGGCTTTACCTTCGAGTTCGTGGTCATGTAGAGGATCTTGTTCTCGTTGTATGCGTGATATATCAGCTCTATCACGAACTCCCTCTCGTAGTCGTTCAGGTTGGTGTTCAGATCGTCCAGAAGATAGGAGTCCGCCTGTGGGTAGAGGTTCCTGTATTCTGAAACTGAAAAAGACTGGAGGGGAACGTAAAGGGGAGAGTTTATGCGGTGGTATCTTGCAAGGACAGAAAGCTTGAAGGTAAGTGCATAGGTTTTCCCCACTCCCGCCATGCCGCTTTGAAGGATCCATCTCTTTTTAGACCTCATAGCTTTTTCGAGGGCTTCGGTTTTTAGCCTTTCCTTTGAGAGGACCTGCTTTACATATTTGGCGGGAAACCTTCCTTCCTTTAGTATGCTCTCTACCTCTTCCCTATTTCTGGGCTTGAAGGCGGTTATCCACCCGTCTCTGGTTTTGATCCAGAAGAGTTCGGAGTCTTCAATTATACATTCGTATTCAACTTTGATCCTCTTCTTCAAATCCTCAAGACTCTTTGCCACCATCATCTTCAAACCCCTCCTTGAGCTGCCTTATGTAGTAATCCATACCCCTCTCGTTTTCTGGGGAGGTCCAGGACGAAGATGAAGAGCTGCGTTTTAACGTCGGGAGAACACTCCTGAAGTGCATTATCCCCTTATCTCCGCTCTTCCATGTGTTTCTGAAGTTCTCGTAGTCCCTTTTGAGGCTCTCTATGTCCTCTCCGTTCTGCTCGTAGATGGCTATGAGTTCTTTGATGTGTTTGCCGATGATCTTGTCAGCGTTCATGAACCTGAGCCTTTCAGGAGGTTTTCCTTCCCAGAGGTCCAGATACCAGCCCATGAGGTGCTGGAGCTTCTTGCCGTCTCCCTTTTTCTTCTCCTCCTCTTCAAGCTTTAGCTTGAGCCGTCCCCTCAGACCTATGAGTTTGTCTATCGCCTTTCTGTAGTCCTCCCTGGTTCCCTTCAGGAGCAGATCGAGGGCGGTTTCGATCTCCCTAACTATAGTCTTTGTCCTCATCTTTCCGCACCTCTCCTGAGCTGATAGAGCCTTCTCCTGATTGCTTCAGGGCTTCTCCTGAGCTTGAGGGATAGATTCTGGGCTATGGTTTTGGAGTATCGGAGCCCGGGGAAAGCTTTTAGAATTTCCTCCTCTTCCTCCTTCGTCCAGGGGAGGTGTTTTCTGTTTCTCTCCCTTTCCTCAGAGGGTCTCCTGTATTCACGGCAGAGTTTTACCTGATGCTCGTGCTTGCACTCTTTAGAACAGACCTTCTGGTGGGGCATGGAGGGGATGAACTTCTTTCCGCAGACTTCGCAGGTGTAGTAAGTCGTGTAGTATCTTTCCCAGTCTAAGCTGTATTTTGAAACCGCGAGTATGTCCGGGTTTTCGTGGACCTTCACGAGAGTTCCATTCTGGGACTGGATTTTGACCATCTCCTGGACTCTCATACGTATGTATCTCTTCGGAAGGTAGGAATACATCTTTGCAAGCTCCTCAACTATCTCCCACTGCTGGAAGACCTTTTTCCTGAGCATCACTCCCCAGATGGTCCCTGGGGTCATACCCGAACCTCCGTTCCTTTGAGGGCGAGCTCTATGGTCTCTTCATTCAGCTCTCTGACGCCTTTGAGGGAGGAGAGGAACAGAACATTGTCCAGGTCCAGTATCTTCCACTTCCTTTTCTTCACGATCTTTGCAAGCTCCTTAGGGTCTCCTGCTATGTTGTATTCTCTGAGGAGCTCCCCTATGGTCTCTTCTCCTATCTCTCCCGTGAGCTCGACCTTGTAGAGGATCCTCTTCACAAGGGAGTGGTATTCTTTGGCGGAGAGGTAGCTCCTGAGCGTGTGGTCTCCGAGGAAGAGGTAGGAAAATCCGAGATCGGGGTCTTCCGAAAGGTCTTTCAGCTCATCCAGTAGAGCCTTCATGGCAAAGAGTCTCTGAGCTTCATCTATCGCTATCAGTGGAGATATGTTCTCCTGCTGGAGGTGTCCCCTGATCAGGTCCAAGGTGAAATCGTAGGTTCCTCCCGCTCCCGCACCGAGGGAAAAGCCTATTAGCCGGAGGAGCCTTGTTCTGCTCACGTTTTCACGGGGAACCTTGAGGTAGAATATGGGATACTTCCTGGTAAGAATGCGGATGGCATAGCTTTTCCCCGCTCCCCACGGACCGCTTGCGGCTCCGTGGACTATCTTGCCCCTCTTCTTTGCAAGTAAAAGAGTCTTTACAAGGCTCTCGATCGCCTGAAGGGCTTCCGTTTTCACCATAATTCCTCCTCCTCTATGGCTTCAG
>WFPN01000045.1 GCA_015487535.1 Aquificaceae bacterium | reverse complement strand
GCGGACAGGACCTTCAACTCTATAACTGTGGACGGCTGTGAGAGCACCAACGATAGCTTCGGGCTTATATCTCTGGGAGAGCTGAAGGCTGACCCTCGGGAGGTGGAAGAGGGAGTCTTCGAGGTCTCCCAAACGCTAGCAAAGAAGATAATCGAGGACGGGGAAGGGGCAACCAAGGTTATAAAGATTACCGTTAAGGGAGCAACGCTCGAGATGAAAGCTAGGGAGATAGCTAGAACGATAGCCAACTCCCTGCTTGTGAAGACCGCTATCTACGGGAGGGACCCTAACTGGGGAAGGATAGCTGCCGCCGCCGGGAGCACCGAATTCCCTGTGGACCCTTTCTCGATGAGGATATACATAGGAAACCACCTCCTGTACGACGGCAGACCCCATCTGAGGGCTGAGAAGCTTGCAAAAAAGTATCTTGAGGAGGAGAGGGAGATAGAGATAGTGGTGGATCTGGGGGAGGGAAAGAACTCCTGGACTTACTATTCTTCGGACTTAGGTTATGAGTATATTAAACTGAACGCGGAATACCACACGTGAGGTGGGCTATGAGGGGCCTGCTTGAGGCTTTGCCTTTCCTGATATTCGTGGCGGTTTTCATAGCTTTTGTGGCGGGCGGGAACATATTCAAGCTCTTAGGAGGGATCGGTATGGTTCTCTCTCCAGTGATCATCCTGGTAATTCTCGGAGTTATATTCCTTATGGCCGCCATAAAGATCATCCCCGAATATGAGAGGGCGGTCGTCTTCCGTTTAGGTAGGGTGATAGGTGCCAAGGGGCCCGGCCTGATAATCATAATCCCCGTAATCGATAGGATCGTAAGGGTTTCTCTCAGAACTGTAACCTTGGACGTTCCCACCCAGGACATAATCACAAAGGACAACGTCTCCGTTCAGGTGGACGCGGTCGTCTACTTCAGGGTGGTGGAGCCGGTTAAGGCCATAGTGGAGGTGGAAGATTACCTCTACGCCACCTCCCAGATAGCCCAAACTACTCTCAGAAGCGTCTGCGGTGAGGCGGAGCTGGACGAGCTCCTTTCAAAGAGAGAGAGGATAAACATAAAGCTCCAGGAGATCATAGACAGACAGACGGATCCCTGGGGAGTCAAGGTGGTGGCGGTGGAGCTGAAGAAGATAGATCTGCCCGATGATCTCAGGAAAGCGATAGCCCGTCAGGCGGAGGCTGAAAGGGAGAGGAGGGCCAAGATAATCTCCGCGGAGGCGGAATACCAGGCCGCCCAGAAGCTCTTGGAGGCTGCGAGGATACTGGCTACCGAGCCTATAGCTATACAGCTCAGATACTTGGAGACCCTTCACACCATAGGTCTACAAAACGCCAAGATGGTAGTCTTCCCCTTCCCCTTCGAGTTCATAGAGCTGATGAGGAAGGAGAAAAAGGATTAAGCGCTGAGCAGTATACTTCGGAGTTCCTCGGACTGCTTCTCCTCACCCACGAGGCCCCTTTCGTGGACCTGCTTGTCCACCCGCTTTGGCTCGAGGGTGTTTACTATGTACTCCATAGCCTTGTAAGCCTTCGAGGGATCCCCGCAGGTGTAAACGTCAACGGTGGCAAGACCGTGTTCGGGCCAGGTGTGGATCGAGATGTGGGATTCAGCCAGGAGAACAACTCCCGTAGCCCCGTTGGGCTGGAACTGGTAGTAGTGAGAGGATATCTTTGTGAGATCGGCGACCTTTACGGCGGTTTCTAAAAGGTCCCTAACGTCTTCAACGCGGTCGATGCGCTCCGCCTCCACTCCGTAAAGGTCCGCTAAGATATGCAGTCCGAGGGTCTTTGCCATTTCCTATCCTCCCTTGAAAAGTCTTTGAAAAGCCTGAAAGACATAAAGAAGCTCATCACTGAGCACCTCCTTGAAAGCAAATATACAGTATAATCTTTTTCTGTGAAAAAGACAAGAAGGATCCAGAAGATCCGTCCCACCTCCTCCCTAGTTAAAAACGCCCTCTTTAACATCCTGGGGGATATAGAAGGTCTTGTATTCTTAGATCTGTTCGCGGGGACAGGGCAGATCGGCCTCGAGGCCGAACGCAGGGGGGCCAGAGTAATCTTTGTTGAAAAGAACCCAAAGCTCGCAGAGGAGATCAGGAAGAAAACCAGAGGAAAGGTTATAAGAGGGGACGTGCTGAAGATCCTGGGTAAGCTGGATCTCAAACCAGACGTCGTATTCGCCGATCCTCCATACGCCTTCGAGCGGTACAAGGAGCTTATAAAAGAGGTCATGAATGTTCTAGAGCCCGGAGGAGTGTTCGTTCTCGAGCACGACAAGAGGAAGAGGTTTGGAGCGGAGGAGGAGAGAACCTACGGAGACACCGTGCTGTCCATATGGAGGAAGAGAGAGTGAAAAAGGCCGTCTATCCGGGAACCTTCGACCCCCCACACCTCGGCCATCTGGACATAGTGGAGAGGAGTCTGAAGATCTTCGACAAGGTCGTGGTGGCGGTCGCGGAGAACCCGAGGAAGTACCTCCTCTTCCCGATAGACGAGCGGGTGGAGATGTTCAGGGAGATGGTAAAGGACCTCGGGAACAGGGTGGAGGTAAAGAGCTTCGATTCGCTCCTGGTAGATTTCATGAGGGAGGAAAGCATAGACATAATAGTTAGGGGGGTGAGGCTCTTTACGGACTTCGAGTACGAGCTTCAGATAGCCCTAACCAACTTCAAGCTGGCCGGCGTTGAAACGGTCTTTATGATGCCTTCACAGGAGTTCATACATATAAGCTCCACCATAGTGAGAGACGTGGCCTCCTACTGCGGTGATCTAAGCGGTCTGGTCCATCCGTTCGTAGAGAGGAAGCTCAGGGAGAAGTTCGGGTGTGGATCCTGATACTCCTGCTGCTTGCGGGTCTTCTCCGAGCTGAAACCTTCTGCATAAAGGGGGTCGAGAACCGCACCAACGAGCCCTACCTGAGCTACAGCCTCCTGAAGGCGGTCGAGAGGGCGATCCTGGAAAACGGCCACAAGATAGGCTGCGATGGAAGATTCAAGGAAGTTCGTGTAAGGGTGAAGGACTTTAATGAGATGCCCATAGCGTACACGCCCGAACAGAGGGTGAGCTCCTACAACCTTGTACTCAGCGTAGAGCTCATCTTGAACGGAAAGAGACACTCCTTTAGTTCGGTCGTTCCCTATACACTCCCTTACGGAGGCCTCGGAGATATACCGAGGAGAAAGGCCATAGACGACCTGCTTGATAAAATATACATTGAGATCCTTAAAACCCTGAGGAGGTAGAGAAATGCTCATAAACCTTGAGACGAACAAGAGCGTTGATGAGGTGAGGCAGAAGCTGGAGGAAAAGGCTAAGGAGAAAGGCTTTGGCGTTATGAGTACCCACGAGGTGACCAAGATCCTCGAGAACAAGGGACATCCGATAAACTACTCCTGCGTGATAGTTGAGATATGCCAGCCGAGGGCCGCGAGCCAGGTTCTCTCCAAGAACCCCTACATATCCACAGCCATGCCCTGCAGGGTGGCTATATTCGAACAGAACGGCAAGACCGTAGTCAGCACGATAGCCCCCACCCAAATGCTCGAGATGTACAACGAGCCAGAGCTCAAAGGTGTGGCCCAGGAGATCGAGAACCTGGTTAAGGAGATAATGGAAGAGTCTGTAAGATGAAGGACGAGGCCTACATGAGCCTCGCCCTCTCCTTGGCTAAAAGGAGGAAGGGCCTCACACACCCCAATCCCACGGTGGGCTGCGTGATAGTGAACGATGGTGAGGTAGTCGGCCTCGGCTACCACGAGAGGGCCGGATACCCCCACGCGGAGGTTGTGGCCCTCGAACAGGCGGGAGGTAGAGCTAGGGGCGCCACAGCTTACGTTACACTCGAACCCTGTACCCACTTCGGGAGGACGCCGCCCTGTACGGATGCTCTGATAGAGTCAGGGCTAAAGAGGGTGGTGGTCGCCACCCTGGACAGGAACGAGATCGTGAGGTGGAAGGGAATACAGAGGCTGAGGGATGCAGGTATAGAGGTCGAGGTTGGCGTATGCGAAAAGGAGGCAGAACTACTTAACGAGGACTTCTTCACGTACGTCTCCCAGAAGAGGCCTTACGTAACCCTCAAGCTCGCTCAGACCACCGACGGGAGGATCGCCACAGCGACGGGAGACAGCAAGTGGATAACCTCCCTCCAAAGCAGGAAGTTCGCCCACAGGCTCAGGAGCGAAGCCTCGGCGGTCCTCGTAGGAATAACCACCGTCCTAAAGGACGACCCAGAGCTAACCGTGAGATACATCCCCTTCGAGAGACAACCCCTGAGGGTGGTGATAGATCCAGATCTCGAGATCCCATTGGAGACGAAGCTAGTTCGGGATAGGGCGGCTCCCACACTAATAGTCTTCTCCAGAAGAAAGCCCGACTACGAGGAGGCCCTGATAGAGGCGGGCGTGGAGCTTCTGCATATGGAGGAGATAGACTTGGGAGAGCTCCTTCAGGAACTCGCCAGGAGGGAGGTGGTTCATCTGCTAGTTGAGGGCGGAGCTTACACGGTGACCCGCTTTCTGAAGGAAGGTTTGTGGGACAGGCTGGTGGTGTTCCAGTCCCCCAAGATCTTCGGAAGCGGTAAGGGAATAGAGGACCTGGGAGTGATGAGCGTGGAGGAGGCCCTGAGGCTGAGAATAAGGAGGGAGTGGAAGATAGGGGAGGACAGGGTCTTTGAGTATGTCCCCGTCATGGAAAGTTCTGGATTAAGGTGGTAAAAAGCTAAGGTATGAAATGGATTAGACTGAAGAGGTCCAAGGTAAAGGTCTTCGGAAAGCCTGCAAAGGTCCTGATGAAGGGGATGACCGCCCCCGAGGAGCACACCCACTTCCTACACAGCCTGCTCACCAACAACGTAAAGGCTCTCAAGCCTGGAACCTTCAACTACAACCTCTGGCTCAGACAGAACGGACAGCCGGTTGCTGATTTCTT
>WFPN01000044.1 GCA_015487535.1 Aquificaceae bacterium | reverse complement strand
GCCCAAGTCTCCTCCCAAATCTTTGAGGGCCTCCTTGATCGCTCCGCAGACGGTCGTGGTTAAACCGCTCGAGTGCCAGTCGAATCCGAGAACGCATCCCAAAGACTGGAACCAGTAGGGGTCTGACAGCCTCTCTAGGAGCGTTCTCCTGCCGTGCTCCATAACTATCAGCTCAACGATGCTTTTGGAAAGCTCGACCATCCTCCTGAAGAGCCAGGGGGGAGCCTTACCGTAGTGGAGGGGAAGGTTCGCTATACCCTTTCTCATCTCTTTGAATATAACTCCAGCACCCTCTCCATTATGTTATACGCGCTTTCCATCTTAGAGTCGAACTCGAACTCATGAACGGCCTCCTCCGTAATTATGTAGCCTCTGTGATGTCCCGCTCCCATCACATCCACAGGGTTCGCCACTATCATGTCTAAGTTCTTCCTCCTCAGCTTTTCGCGGGCGTTCTCTACAAGCTGCTCGCTCTCGAGGGCAAAGCCAACGAGCATCTGGCCCTTCTTCCTCTTCCCGAGCTCCTCGAGTACGTCGGAGGTCTTCTCGAGCTCTAAGGTCAGATGTTCGCGCTTCTTTATCTTGCTCCCGTAGGTGCTTTTCGGTCTGTAGTCGGCAACGGCGGCGTTCATTATCACGATGTCAGAATCCTCAAACTCTTTCAGAGTTTCCCTAAGCATATCCTCGCTCGTTCTCACCCTCCTTATATGCACCTCGGGGGGTTCCTCCGCCGTTGTGAAGCCTGCGATCACCCTGACCTCCGCACCAAGCCATCTTGCTACCTTGGCTAGGGAGAAGCCCATCTCACCGCTCGACTCGTTCGAGATAAACCTCACGGGATCTATGTACTCCCTCGTCGCGCCGCAGGTTATCAGGACCTTCTTGCCCTCGAGGGATTTGGGATGGAGGGCCCAGAGAACCCAGTCGATTAGCCTCTTCTCGCTCGCCAGCTTTCCCTCTCCCTCCTCTTCGCAGGCGAGGATCCCCCACTCCGGCTCTATTATCGAAACACCCCTGTCCCTGAGCTTCTCTATGTTCTCCTGAACGGCAGGGTTCTTGTACATAACCGTGTTCGCAGCCGGAGCCAGGAGCAGGGGCCCTTTATAGGCCAGAACCGTTGTGGTCAGCAGGTTGTCTCCTATCCCCAAAGCGATCTTGGAAAGGGTGTTCACCGTGCAGGGGGCTATCAGAAACACGTTCGCCCAGCGGGCGAGGTTTATGTGGGCTAAGGGATCTTTATCCCAGTCTGTAAAGACCTCGTTTCCCGAGAGGGTCTCGAAGGTGAGCTTTCCTACAAACTGGGTGGAGAAGGGTGTCATCACGACCCTGACCTGCGCTCCTATCTTTCTGAGCTCCCTAATTACAGAGGCCACCTTGTAGGCCGCTATGCCCCCGCTTATCCCCAGAAGGACCTTCTTGCCTTCTATATACCTCAGCTCCTCACCTCCGGCCTCCTTCTCCTTATTACCTCCTCAAAGGCCCATCTCTCGATGATCTCCTCTATCTCTTCATCGCTGAGGCTAGGCCTGTCGTACATGCCTTTCTCCTGCCTCTGCCGCTCGGCTTCGTACAGGATAACGGCGGTTGCCACGGACACGTTCAGGCTCCTAACCATACCCATCATAGGTATTATGATCTTTACATCCGCAAGCTCGGCTACCTCCCTAGATACGCCATCGAGCTCGTTGCCAACTACCACAACTGTCGGCCTTGTATAGTCCACACTTCTGAAGTCCACACTGTCCTCCCCTATCCAGGTAGTCACGATCTGGAAGCCTTCCCTCCTCATCGTCTCGATACTCTCAACGGGACTCTCCACCCTCTCTAGGAAGAGCCATCTGTGTGCTCCAAGGGTTATACCCTCGTTTATGCTCACATCACCCCTGCCCTCGTAGTAGTAATAGACCCTGTGAACGCCCACAGCATCGCAGGTCCTGAGTATCGCGGAGAAGTTGTGCTCGTTCTTTACGTTCTCTGCGAACACTATAAGATCCTTCTGTCTTCTTCTCAGAACCTCTCTGAACCTCTCAAGCCTCCTTTCCAAGACGAGATACCTTCTGTCCATGACCTGATATAGAATTTAAACCATGGACATGAGAAGCATACTCCACAAGCTCTCGGAAAAGGAAAACCTCAGCGCCGAGGAGGTTTACAGCGCCCTCGTGGAGATAGTGGACGGAAGTGCTACCGACGCCCAGATCGGCGCCTTCATAATGGGAACCAAGATGAAGGGTGAGACGGTGGAGGAGATAGAGGGGGCGGGCAGGTTCTTCAGGGAGAGGGCCACGAAGGTTGAGGTCTCCAACCCGGAAGGCCTCGTGGATACCTGCGGAACGGGGGGAGACAAGTCCGGAACCTTCAACGTCTCTACGGTAACCGCCTTCGTCCTCGCGGGAGCTGGGGTAAGGGTCGCTAAGCACGGTAACAGGTCGGTCTCCTCCAAGTGCGGGAGTGCGGACTTCCTGGAGCAGGCAGGGGCGAAGATAGACCTTCCAGCAGACAAGGTGGCGAGGATGATAGAGGAGATAGGGATAGGCTTCATGTTTGCCCCCCTATTCCATCCGGCGATGAAGAGGGTGATAGGTCCGAGGAGGGAGGTTGGCGTCAGATCTATATTCAACCTAATAGGCCCCCTCTCGAACCCGGCGGGGGCGAAGAGGCAGATCCTGGGAGTCTTCTCGGAGGACCTGGTGGATAAGCTCGCCCACGTTCTGAAGAGACTCGGCATAATAAAGGCCTTCGTGGTCCACGGGAAGGACGGGATAGACGAGGTTTCCATATCGGACGCTACGGTTGTCGGAGAGGTCTCTCGGGGAGAGGTAAAGCTCTACGAGTTCGTCCCAGAAGAACTGGGTATAGAGAGGAAGGAGCTCGCCCAGGTCTGCATATCCTCTCCGGAGGAGAGCTTCAGGCTTGGCTTTTCGGTCTTAGAGGGAGAGGAGGGACCTCACAGGGACATAGTCCTCTTGAACGCTACCTTCGGTATACTGGCGAGCGGCAGGACGGAGGACAGAAGGGAGGCCTTCGAGATTGCGAAGGAGTCGATAGACAGCGGGAAGGCCAAGAGAAAGCTCGAGGAGTTCGTTGAGCTATCGAATAGGTTGTGAAGCTCAGTGGTAAACTCCGCAAGAAACCTTAAAATTTACCCATGCTCCGGATAGGTAAGGTAAGCTACCTGAACACCCTACCCCTATTCTACAGTTTAAAGGGCTTCGAAGTAATAGAGGGACATCCCTCGGAACTTGTAAAGCTCCTGAGGGAGGGAAGGATAGATGCAGGTATAGTCTCCTCGGCCGAGTACTTCTTCAATCCGGATATTTACTGGGTTCTCCCTAACGTGTCTGTCTCCTCGAGGGGAAGGGTCTGCTCGGTACTGCTTCTTTCGAACAAACCCATAGGAGAGGTGCGCAGGGTAAGGATAACCCCGAATTCCCTTACCTCGAGGTTCTTGTTGATGTACATACTCAAGGAGAACTACAGGCTCCAGGTTGAGGAAGTGAGTGAGGGAGAGGACGCATTCCTGGCTATAGGGGACGAGGCTATAGAGCTGAGGAGCTCCTTCACGTACGCCTACGATCTTGGTGAGGAGTGGTTCAGGCTGACAGGCCTTCCCTTCGTCTTCGCCCTCTTTCTCGTCCGCAGGGACGCCCCGGCCGGGCCTGTTCTGGATCTTAAGGAAGGTCTCGATACCTCCGTCAGGAGGTTCTTCGAGGATCTCGGATCTGGAAGACTGGAGCTGCCGGGAGACGGAGAGTTTTTGAGGAGTTACTTCTCCGAGTGCATAGATTACTCTCTAGGTTGGGAGCATCTAAGATCCTTGGGGAAGTTCTTTGCCTTTATGGAAAAGGAAACGGGCAAGCCCGCCCCCGAGACTATCTCTCTCTTTCGCCCCTGATGAACTCCTCGACCATCTTCTTCGCCTGCCAGTCGGGGTACTGGATCGGGGGATGCTTCATCGTGTAGGCGCTTATCGAATACAGCGGTCCTCCTATTCCCCTGTCTCTGGCGAGCTTGGCACACCTGACAGCGTCTATCATCGAGCCCGCGCTGTTGGGGGAGTCCTCAACGTCGAGTTTGAGCTCCACGTACATGGGAACGTCTCCGAAGAGCCTTCCCTCGAGCCTTATGTAGGCTATCTTCCTGTCCTTGAGCCATGGGACCCAGTCGGAAGGGCCTATGTGGACGTTCTCCCAGCTCATACCGTTCGGTATCAGTGAGGTTACCGCCTCGGTCTTGGAGACCTTCTTGGTCTTGAGCCTCTCCCTTGCGAGCATGTTCAGGAAGTCGGTGTTCCCGCCGAAGTTGAGCTGGTAGGTCCTGTCGAGCTTGACGCCCCTATCGACGAACAGCTGAGCCAGCGTCCTGTGGACTATCGTGGCACCCACCTGGGACTTTATGTCGTCTCCCACAACGGGGATACCCCTTTCCTCGAACTTCTTGGCCCACTCCGGATCGGAGACTATGAAGGTGGGCATCGCGTTTATGAAGGATACTCCGGCCTCCAGGCACGCCTGAGCGTAGAACCTGGCCGCCTGCTCAGATCCCACGGGGACGTAGTTTATCAGGACGTCCGCCTGAGTCTCCTTTAGAACCCTCACCACGTCCTCGAGCTCATCCTCCTTCTCGTCCGCAAGGACGAAGGTCCTGTCTTCCGGATACTCCTTCATGTGAGGAGCGAACCCGTCTAGAACCTTCCCCATCCTAACCTTAACGCCCATGTAGGGGACTTCGGGCTCAAACACCGCGGTGCAGTTAGGAGGTGCGAAAATGGCCTCTGAGACGTCCTTACCTACCTTTCTGGCGTCTATGTCCCAGGCGGCGACTATATCAAGATCCCAGGGCTTGTAGCCGCCTACATCTTCGTGCATGAGGCCGCTCGTTCCAACGCTCCCCTTCTTTTTGTAGTAGTAAATTCCCTGGACAAGGGAGCTGGCACAGTTTCCTACCCCCACTATGGCAACTCTGACCTTTCCAGCCATTCTCTCCACCTCCTACCGGTTTTGGTGTTTGAGCACATTTGTTTTAGGTTTCTTAATTAAAATTATATTAACATCGACCCTAACCTACAACCCTGTTATCATAACATTTAAATCGAATAAGGAGGTTTGGAATGCTCCCGAGGGAACTTATAGATCTTATGAGAGACCTAGGGGTCTTCCCGGTAGTGGTTGGTACCGTGGACTCAGAAGGAAACCAGCACATGACCTTCATAACCTGGATATACCCTATAGACGAGAGGACCCTCAGGCTGGCGGTGAGCTCCAAGGCAAAGACTGCACAGAACATAAGGGAAACCGGGAAGGTCGCCGTTCAGATATTCGCCCCCGACAAGTCCCTTACCTGCTACGGGACCGGAAGGGAAGTTATAGAGAAGATAGAAGGGGTTCCCTTCGACGTCTCCGTCTTCGAGATGGAGATAGACAGCGTTGAGAACTCCCTCTTTCCGGGATCCACCATAACCGGGATAATACCCTTTGCCCACACGGGTAAGGTTCTCAAGATGGTTGAGCTCGATGAGAAGGTCATGGAGGCACTGAAGAACAGAACTTGATGGTATTTCGCGTTCTCCTGCCGAGCGGAAGGGTAAAGAACTTCAAAGGTGAGTGGAACAGGGACGGATCGCCCATAGGATGGAGGGTCCTCGTCCCCTCGGGGGAAGGAGGGACAACGGGAATAGTTGTAGGCACAAGCGGGGACTCTCAGGGGATCGACGAGATAATATCCTTCCCCGACAGCGCCCCCATGGTTGGTCAGGTCCAGCTTTCCCTGGTGGAGGAGCTGTCCATAGACTACCTGATACCTAAGGGCAGACTCCTTTTTAAACTTCTGCCCTCGGCCTTCATCTGGAGGGAGGAGGAGCTCGTAGTGGTTTCCTCAAGGGAGATGGCCGGTCTCGATAGGCTCAGCAGAGAGGTCTTCGAGTACGTAAAGAAGAGGAGGGGGGTAAAGCTCGAGAACCTCAGGAAGAAGTACGACCCGAAGCTCGTAAAAGCCCTCATATCAAAGGGGATATTGAGAAGGGAAAGAAGATGGACGTACCCTTCCCTTGAGGTCAGCTATTACAGGCTGAAGCTGCCCCTTAAAGAGGTTCTATCCAAGCTCAGGAGTGCCGACAAGAGAAGGCTCATCGTTTTCTTGAGCGGTAGAGGATGGGTGAGCGAGGAGGAGATCCTATCCTGGGGGTTCAAGAGGAGCTGGATCAGGGATCTGGAAAGGAGAGGCTTCCTCGAGATCACACACCAGAGCGTGGTTTCCAAGGAGGCCAAGATAGAAAGCTGGGAGGGTCTCAAGAGGCTGGGTAGTGAAAGAACCCTTGTATGGGACAGGTTCGATAGGGTTTTGGAAGCCCTGCTACCGAACGTCCTCTCAAATCTGGAGGAGGGCAGGTCTATTCTGATGCTGCTTCCCGAGACGTCTGTTCTCGGTCCGGTCAGGGAGTTCTTTTCAGAGCGTTTAGGCGATAAGTTGATAGAGATCCACTCGGGAGTTCCCCCAAAGAAGTTGATAGAGAACTGGTTTCGGGCAGAGGATACGCCTTCCCTCGTTATAGGCTCTTATATAGCTTCCCTGTGTCCGGCCAAAGATCTGGGTCTTGTGATCCTTTTCGGTGAGAGCTCACCGGGTGTGAG
>WFPN01000043.1 GCA_015487535.1 Aquificaceae bacterium | reverse complement strand
CCTGATCTATGCAGAGTTATAGACGAGATAGATATTCCATCCCTGATAATAAAGTGAAAGGAGGTAAGCAATGAAAGGGAAGGCTCTCGCATTTATAGCAGCTCTGACACCCGCCCTGGGATTCGCCGCAGAGGGAGCAGCTCAAGGTTCCTCCGATAGGGCGCTGTTTTACGGACTGCTCGCACTTGCTGCGGGACTAGCGATAGGCCTCGCCGCCCTTGGAACCGGTATAGGTATGGGACACGCTGTCAGGGGAACCCAAGAGGGCATAGCGAGAAACCCCAACGTGGGTGGAAGGCTTCAGACGATAATGTTCATAGGCCTCGCATTTATAGAAACGCTAGCCCTTTACGCACTTCTGTTCTCCATAGTCTTCGTATTCACAGGTATATTCACTGGTAAGGCGGGCTTCTAATCCCCGCCTCCCTTTAACTCAGGAGGAAGGTTATGGCTACGGAAGGCCTGAAGCCTCACATATCGATAAAGAAGAAGAAGAGAAAGAGCGGCTTCCTCGCCAGGATGAGCACGAAGTCTGGAAGGAGGATAATAAAGAGGCGCAGGAAGAAAGGCAGGAAGAGGCTCGCGCCTTAGATGAGGTGGTTTCTTATAAAGTTCCTCAGGTTCTGGCAAGTTTTTATATCCCCGCTTTATCCGCCGAGCTGTAGGTTTCATCCCACCTGTTC
This sequence comes from Aquificaceae bacterium, assembly GCA_015487535.1. Classification (GTDB taxonomy): domain Bacteria; phylum Aquificota; class Aquificia; order Aquificales; family Aquificaceae; genus Hydrogenivirga. The sequence goes on along the minus strand of WFPN01000043.1, from coordinate 6,795 downwards.
CGAGTACGCTATAATGGCGGTGGAAAAGCACGGAGTCATAAAGGGTTCCGCAAAGGCCCTTTGGAGAGTTCTAAGATGCAACCCTTGGTCTAAAGGAGGTGTGGATCTGCCTTGAGTCCTCAACAGCCGGGCGTTGATCCCAAACGGATCTTCATAGCTATGACCCTTATAGCCTTCTTCCTGCTGGGCTATGAGATCTTCTCCTCTTACTTCTTCAAGGCCCCTCAGACCACCGAGGAGAAGAAGACGGCCAAGGTGGAGGAAGAGAAGAGACCTGAAAAGAGGTCCTCAGTCCCCACACTGATGCTCGGGACCACTAGGGAGAAGAAGGACATAGGGGAGATCTACACCTTCGAGCTCGGGAACTTCCAGGTTGAGGTCTCGTCCGTAGGTGGAAAGGTGGTTAAGTTCGTGGACAGGACCTTCGGGTTCGATCTGATCACCGAAGCGGAGAGGAAGTTAAAGGTATTCCCCCTCGAGGTTTACACTGGAAACCCCGACCTCGACCAGGAGATAAACTTCGGCAGGTACGAGATAAGGAGGGAAGGGAACAGGATAGTGATGAGCCTCAAAGATGGGAGGGTAAAGCTCAAAAAGGTACTTGAGTTCAAGGACTTCTACTTCAAGGTATCTATAGAGAGCGATCTAAAAGGTAGTTTATACATCTTAGTTGGCACACATCCCTTTGAAAGGTCCTTCTACACCCACGAAGGGCCCGTGATGAGGATAAACGGGGAGGTGGTAAGGTTAGATGTGGACGAGGTCAGGGGGAAGCACACCTACGAGGGGAGGATAGAGTTCGCGGGTGAAGAGAGCAGGTACTTCTTCAAGGGTTTCAAGGGGAACATAAACAGCGTTGTTGTGGACGGGGTGAGCTACAGGCCCGAAGGGGAAGAGAAGGAAAAGCCCATAACCTTCACGTACGTTGAGTACAGAGAACCCCTCACCCTGTACATGGGGGCGAAATACTACTCAAGGCTCAGGGAGATAGGGCTACAGGACCTGCTCGACTGGGGAATGCTAAAGATCTTCGTAAAGCCCCTGTTCATATTCATGTACTGGGTATTCGAGCACACGGGAAGCTGGATCCTCTCTATAGTGATACTGACCTTCCTCTTACGGGTCGTCTTCTTCCCCCTGAACTACAAGAGCACCACCTCCATGATGAAGCTCCAGGAAGCGGCGCCGCGTCTTGAGAAGATAAGGAAGAAGTACAAGGACGATCCCGCAAAGATGCAGGAAGAGATGATGAAGCTATACTCGGAGATAGGCTTCAACCCCATGAGCGGGTGTCTTCCGATCCTCGTTCAGATACCGGTTTTCTTCGCCCTCTACAAGGTTCTCATAATAACGGTGGACCTGAAGCTCTCCGGTATGCTCTGGATACCCAGCCTGGCGGACAAGGATCCCTTCTACATACTGCCCATCGTGATGGGCCTCACGATGATACTTCAGCAGAAACTCTCACCAAACCCCGACCCGAAACAGAACCTGATAATGTACATATCCGCTGTGGCCTTCACCTTCCTATTTGCTAACTTCCCCTCGGGGCTCGTCCTGTACTGGACGGTGAACAACATCCTCAACATAGCCCAGAACTACCTGATAAAGAACGTTATTCTGAAGAAGAAATAGATAGATAGCCCTCCAAAGCCCATCTTAAGGACTCTTCGTAGGGAATGGGGTCCCGACCTAGAACCCTTCTAACGCCGTCGTGGTAGGCGTCTTCGGAAAGGCCGCACACGTTGTCCTTCCACATCATCAGTATCTGATCCGATGAGAAGGGAGGGGGCTCCACAACCTTCTCGGCCAGCTTGCCCATGTAGTACATCAATCTTTTCGGTAGAGGCACCATCAGTACCCTTCTGTTCAGGAACGAGAAGATATCCCTGAGAAGGTCTTTAAAGCTCACATCCTTGGTTCCGCAGAGCTCATACACTCCTGTGAGATCCTTTTCAAGAGCCTCCACGAAGCATCCGGCCACATCCCTCACGTCCACCGGCTGGAACCTGTAACTCCCGTCCCCCGGCAGTGCCACTATCGGAATCAGTCTCGTTATCCTATCCATATCGAAGAACAGTCTCTGCTCCGGCCCTAGGATGAGGGAGGGCCTGAAGATCGTATAGGAAATTCCGGACTCCATAAGATGCTTTTCGGCCCACCTCTTAGTCTGATGGTACCTAGAGGGTGCCCTGTCGTCCGTTCCAAGGGCACTCATGTGGAGGGCTCTACCTATCCCAAGCTCCTTCGCCGCATCGTAGAGGTTCACTGAAAACCTGTAGTGAACCTCCTCGAAGGTTATCCCCCTGCTCCTGATCTCGGCGAGGATACCTATAAGGTGGATTATAGCCTGAGGCTTTGAAACTTTCAGGGCTTCTCTGACCGACTCTATTTTCGAGAAGTTCACATCGACCGCCTCTACCTCACTTCCAAACAGGGACCTAGCCTTGGATACGTTCCTAACGCCGAGGAATACCTCGTGGTTTCTGTTCAGAAGCTCCCTAACTACGTACCTTCCCACAAAGCCGGTTCCCCCGGTAACGAAAACCCTCAACTTCCACCTCCCAGGACCAGATCTATACACTCATAATAGGACTTTCTGAAGGTTTTCAACACGCTTACGTTAAGCTCGAAATCCTCACAGCTTCCGACGAAGGTCTGGTACTCTCCGTTCTCACCGCTAAGGGAGAGGTTCTGTTCCCTGAGGAAGTTGAGGATCTCCTCGTCCAGTTCCCTTCCAAGGAACCTCCTGGGAAGCTTCCTGATCCTCCTGCATACTACCGTGGGTCTCGATATTTGTAGGACCTCGCTCAGGATAACCTCCTCGGCCATACCCCACAGCGGAAAAACCGCCCTTATGCCCAGGCTACCGCACACACCTTCGAGCTGGTTTCTGTGCTCCCTACGGTAAACGTCGCCGAACACACCCGCCTCGACAGATAGCCCAGCGAGGAGCTCTTTAAGGGATCTTAGGAAGTCTCCTCTCCTCTTGGATCCATAGACTGGCAGGAACTCCATCCCGAGCTTCTCAGCCTGCTCTTTTACCAGCTCTTCCCTGAGATGGCAACCTATCAGCCTTCTCGTCCTCCTCTCCACGTAGGAGAGAGCGTAGCGGATCGAGAAGCCTCTTCTTGAGGCCTTCTTGTAGGAAAGGTAGCTGTCCTTCCCGCCGCTCCAGAGTATGAAAGTTCTTAACTTCCTCACGATATTTAGAACTATGGAAGATTTTACCTCCCGATGGGAGACCTACCTCAGGAACTACGAGAAGAAGTTCGTCTTCACCGCTCTGAAGATCTGCTCAGCCCTAAAGATAGACGTCCCACAGGAGGAGCTGAGGAGCTTCTTTATAAACCTCTACCACAAGACCTTCCTATCCGAAGACCGGGACCTGTCCAGCTGCATCGAGTTCATGAAGAGGCTGAAGGCTAAGGGTATAGATCTGAAGTTCGTAGCCACGAAGGCCTTTCTCCTGACTATAGGAGAGTTCTCCATCCAGTGCTTCCACAAGGAGAGCTCCATAGAACCTGTGAAGGAGATGGTGGAGAGGGTGGATCAGATCCTCAGGGCCTGCTCGGGTGAGGTGGTTGAGGAGGAAGAAGATATAACTTCCCTGGTTAGGAAGCTCATATCCCACAGAGAGAGGGCGGTGGACTTCAGCGGTGTTGATCCCGAGGGTAAGGAGAACAGGGAATTTATAGAAGAATTTAGGAGGCTCCACAAGAGGGGCGAGAGCCTAGAGCTCTTCAACATATACAAGGGCCTTCACATAAAGAGCACGGCCCCTATAGTTAGGGTGGACAGCGACGGCGTGGTGCTGGAGGTGGGACCTACCCAGCTGGGAGCGATAGCCATAGACTGGTACACACTGGTGAGGCATCCGAGCCTGAAGGGAGGGGTGTACGGGGAGGTGAAGAGTATAGAGCCCGAAGGGAGAAGGGTAAAGCTATGGAGGTTCAAGAGGGTGGAAGGTAAGGAGGAGAGGAGGAGTTCGGTTAGGGTAAAGCCCAAAGACATAGTGGAGGTTTCGATAAGGAGCGAAAAGGGTGTGAACCTGCTCGGCTATATGCTCGATATATCCATAGACCACATCAACGTGTTCATACCCAAAAAGAGCCTGCCCTTCGGAGAGGGGGAAGAGCTCAAGCTCGGCTTCCAGCTCGAGGACTGTAGGGATAGGGGGCTGATGGATCTCGAGGTGAAGGGAACAGCCCTGAGCGTGAGACCTTTACCTAAAGGCAGTTCGGTGGTCTTCAGGCTTCACACATCCACCAGGGACGAGGGCAAGCTCTCGGTTTACATAACCTGTAGGCAGAAGGAGATCGTCAGGGACATAAACGAGTACGTTAAGGAGTATCTCTATTAGAACCTCCCCGTCTTTGCGAGCCTCTTAATGGAGAAGTAGTCCCCTATGCCGTAGTTGCTCCACAGGAGCTTCAGGAGTTCTAAGAAGACGTGGGCGGTCACGAGGGCGTCGTCGAGGGCCCTGTGCAGGCGGGAGTAGTCCACACCGAAGTAGTCTGCCAGGTCTTTGAGGGAATGCTTGGGAAGGTTTGGAAGCAGCTTCCTAGAGAGCTCCAGAGTACATATGTGGGGTTTTCTGAACTTTTCCCTCATATACAGTCGCGTGTACTTGTCTATAAACCTTATGTCCTGGGATATGTGGTGCCCAACTATTATGTTATCTCCAACAAACTCTACGAACTCAGGCAGTATCTCCCTGATCTTTGGGCTTCCAACGAGCATGGCGTTGGTTATACCCGTGAGCTCCTTTATCCTTTCGGGTATAAAGAACCCAGGGTCCACCAGGCTAGAGAAGGTCTCGGTAACTATTCCGCCCTCCACCCTGACGGCCGCCACGTCTATTATCTCGGCGTGATTGACGTCAAAACCTGTAGTCTCCACATCTATTGCTACGAAGGTGCCGTCGAGCAGGTGCTCTTTCATAGGAATATGATAGTCTCAAATGAACCTCCTGACAGCCTCCCACATGGCGATCGCCCCGGCAGAACCTACGTTCAAGGATGTGGTCTTTCCCCTCATGGGTATGGTAAGGATATCGTCCGACACGTCCAGGAGGCTCTTGGAGACACCTTTGTCCTCCGAGCCGAGTATCAAGGCGCAGGGCAGGACTATTTCAAACTCCCTTATATCCCGACCCCCTTTCTCTATCGCGAAAACCCATCCCCCCATATCCTTGAACTCTCTGAGTGCTCTCTGAAGGCTGGAAACCTTGGATACCTTAAGGTGGAAGATAGCTCCCGAAGAAGCCTTCACCACGGTCTGATTTATAGGGGATGTCTTTTCCTTAGATATAAGAGCCCCAACACCTCCGAGGACCTCGCAGGTCCTCAGGAGGTTTCCCACGTTCTGAGGGTCGGTTATGTGGTCTATGACAATAAAAAAGGAGTTCTTCTCGATAGCTTCCGAAAACAGCTCCCCAGGATGCACGTAGGGAACGGGGCTCAGAAGCGCTACAACACCCTGGGTCTTCTTGGTTCCAGCAAGTTCCTCGACCTTCTGCCTAGAGACCTTCTGGAGCTTCACGCCTCTATCCTTTGCGAGTCTGACGAGCTCTCTTGGAGGATGGGAGTCGTGGGCCACGTAGATCTTCTCTATCTCCCTTCCCGCTCTGAGGGCCTCGATTACAGGGTTCCTCCCGTGCACGGTGAGTTTTTCCATGGGTTAAATTCTACTACTTAAATCTCCAACTTATTAGTATTAGAAAATCTTATAATAATTATTTAAATTTCTTATTGTAAAAATACTCAAGGTATATTAAATACTAAGCTAATAAAATTTGATAAAATTAATATCAAGGAGGTAGAAGGATGAGATACCTTTTGAGCGCACTCGTTATAGCCCTCGTAGGTATAGTGGTGGGAGCTGGCTCAGGTAGTTACCTGACCTACAACAACGTGATGAGGAAGGTGGGTAGCATTCCCGCCTCGCCGGTTGTGATCCAGGCCAAGTACGACAAAGAGAAACACCAGATAGACTACTCCATACTGAACCCTGGAACGCTTCCTCTCACGATAGTGGAGAAGAGCTTCGTCTTCAGACCAGGTAAGGAGACGAAGGAGAAGGCCTACGTTGTTGCGGACATACCCGCCAACATAGCGCTACCACCCGGCGCCGTAACGATGGTATCCCTGAAGCTGAAGGAAGAAACTGAAAAGCTCAAGATAGGGGACGTCGTTGTGGTTACGTTCACCTACACGCATCCCCTATCCAAGGACCTATATACGGTAGTCCATCCCTTCACCTACAGCGAAGAGACAAAGAACTCGGTCAAGGAGGGTAAGTGATGAGCGCCGAGAGAGCTACCTGGTGGTCTGTGTTCGCGGTCTTTTTGATAATCCTTCTCCTTACCTTCTTCACAGCCTACGTATCACTTTTAGCAGTTACCATACCAGAAGGTCTCGCTTACGTAACGGGCCTCGTTATCTTCTTCCTTTTAGGAAACCGGCTACTGTTCGGGTACGCCGGTCTTATCATCACTATGGACCACCTTCTAAAGGAAGAGGAGCTCGATAGGGAAAGGCTGATAGAGAAGACGAAGACACCTTTGGAGATGGTAAAAGATCTAAGCAACCTAACGCTCATAGGCCTGTGGATGAAGGATGTGGACTACTACAGATACGCTTACTACGGGATATTTTCCCTGCTTTTACTGCTCGCGCTCCTGAGCAGGATGAAGCTGGTAGAGTTTGGAAACTACATAGAGGGGAGCTTCTGGGGTGCTGCGACGGTGACGACGTTGGTCTGGTCACTGGACATGACAGCCCACTACATGAT
>WFPN01000042.1 GCA_015487535.1 Aquificaceae bacterium | reverse complement strand
TGATGAGCCCTGTTTGCAACGAAGAGGATCAACTCCCCGTTGTAGAACACAGGTGCGACCAGGGTTATGTCTGGAAGATGTGTCCCGCCCCTGTACGGGTCGTTCAAGAGGACCATATCTCCCTCACTGAATTCAACAGATCTTATCGCCTCCCTCACGGCCGTGGACATGGATCCCAGATGAACTGGAATGTGTGCGGCCTGAGCTACGAGCTCCCCTTTCGAGGTGAAAACGGCACAGGAGAGGTCTTTCCTCTCCTTTATGTTTGGAGAGAAGGAGGTTCTCTGAAGAACTATGCCCATCTCCTCTGCCACAGAGGAGAGCTTGTTTCTGAAAACCTCGAGGAGGAGCTTAGACATCCCCAGAGAATTATAAGTGAAAGAGAATCCGGATATGCCGATTATCTAAAGCTATAAGGATGGATAGGGAAGAGCTTTCGAAGAGGATAAAGACGCTTGAAGATAAGATGAAGCTCGTCTCGAAGATCCTCGAGAACATGAGGGAGGGAGTTTTGGTGTTCGACGAGCACGGGACGGTGCTGGCCTCGAACCCGGCCTTCTTTGAGATAACCGGACTGTGTCCCGAAGATCTGTACGGTAAGGATCTGGTCTCTCTCGATCTGAAGTGGGAGGGCTTCCCAACCTTCTGGGAAGTTATGGAGGTTGTCGAGGACGAAGGGTTGTGGAGGGGGGAGGTGTGGGGTGTTCATAAGAAGGGTTCCATATTTACGTGCGAGGTAATGCTTCTCAAGGTTGAGAAGGGAAGGTACGCAGCTATATTCCTCGACACGACCGATAGAAGGAGCCTGGAGGCTAGCCTGAGATCCCTCGCTTACTACGACACCCTAACGGGGCTTCCCAACAGGGCGCTCCTCTACGATCACCTCGCGCAGGTCGTATTCAAGGCTAAGGGGAAGAACAGGAGGGTGGCCGTGATATTCTTGGACATAGACAACTTCAAGCTGATAAACGATACACTCGGGCATGAGGTCGGGGATAGCCTCCTGAAGTCCTTTTCACACAGGTTAATATCCCACTTTCCCAAGAACACGATGGTGGCCCGTTTTGGGAGTGACGAGTTCGTGGTCGTGGTGGACTCCGTGGATAGTGTTGAGGACGTTGAGGAGCTCGTGTCTGGCTTCATAAAGAACGTAACGACCCCCTTCTTTATAGAAGGGCAGAAGATATACATAACCGTAACGGCAGGCATAAGCGTGTATCCCATGGACGGGAGCGATCCTCAAACCCTGCTCAGGAACGCAGATATAGCGATGCATCACGCCAAGGAGCTCGGCAAGAGCTCTTACAAGTTCTTCACCGACGACCTGAACATAAAGGTTAGCGAGAGGTTTACCCTCGAGGCGGAACTAAGGGATGCCCTGGAAAAGGAGGAGTTCGTCCTATACTACCAGCCCCAGTTCGACCTCGGTACCAGTCAGATGGTCGGTGTAGAGGCGCTCATAAGGTGGCATCATCCGGACAAGGGGCTCTTGCTCCCCGGCAGGTTTATACAGGTGGCGGAGGAGTCCGATCTGATAATCCCGCTTGGTGAGTGGATACTCAGGCGTGCCTGTATAGATGGGATGAAGCTGCTGGAGGAGGGCTTTCCTCTGAAGGTGGCGGTGAACATATCCGCAAACCAGCTCTCCTCGGGCAACTTCCTGAACAGGCTAAAGGAGATCCTCAGAGAGACAGGCTTCGATCCCAACTACCTGGAGATAGAGATAACCGAGAGCGCCCTCATGAAGAACAAACAGCTCGCCGCGGAGGTCCTCTCGGAGCTGAAGGCCATGGGTGTCACTATCGCCATAGACGACTTCGGAACCAGTTACTCTTCCCTAAACTACCTCAAATACTTTCCCGTAGATAAGCTCAAGATAGACAGATCTTTCATAGGAGACATAATCTCCGATCCCAACGATGTGGCTATAGCCACGACGATAATAGCGATAGCCCACAACCTGGGTCTGAAGGCTACGGCGGAAGGTGTTGAGAACGAAGAGCAGCTCATATTTCTGAAGCTCTGGCAGTGTGACGAGGCTCAGGGTTTTTACTTCTCACCTCCGGTTACCTTCGACAGCCTCGCAGAGATGCTTAGGAACAAGAACTTCAGGATCAAAGGTGTATGATCGTATCGGCCATAACGTAGCTGCTCCTCAGGATGTTGAGGAGTTCTTCCTCGGTTAGCTTAAGCTCCTTGGAAAGCTCTTTCAGGAATGTAGCCTTTTGGGGTTCCTTCATAGACCTTAGCTGTTCCTCCTTTTCTTCCAGAAGGGTGGCTATCCTCAGCAGCTTTGCAAGGGGGCTGTTCTCATCTCTGAATGCAGAGATGACCCTCTCATCGACGTTTACCTCTTCCAGAAACTGGGGTATATCTACGTCGAGGATAGTGTCTATAAGCGAGAAGAGCCCAACCAGGTAGGCCTCACTGGAGAGATCTGGAAGTACGTTCTTGGACAGTTCCTCCATGAGTTTTGCCCTTATAAGGGATCTCCTCCACAGCATCGGGTTCTGTACAGCAGCGTAATCGTTCATGGAGAGGACTATGATAAAGTTCTTAAGATTCTTCAGACCAAAGTAAACGGTTGCCTGCTCTACACTGCTTATCCTCTTCCTTAAGGAGAAGTAGGCTGAGTTGAGGAACCTGAGGAGCTTTGCGCTCATACCCACGTCCGTCTCTATGACCTTAGCGAACTCCGTAGGGCTCTGGGCTGTGTTCATAAGGACGAGTAGCCTCAGGAGTGTGCTCTTTAAAAAGGGTGCTATCTTGAACCTGTCTATGTGTATGGAGGGTTTTACCGCCTCCCCCTGGAGGTAATCGGCTAGGCCCACTAGCCTGTCGTAATCTCTCTTACGATCCACACCGCTGACCAAAATCCTCTTGCCCAGGTTCTGTATCCTGACCATCTCCTCCCTGTTCGCCCTTTTGGCTTCGAACTCGATCATGTCTGCGTACTTAACTATGTCGGGATGATCTTTGACCAGATCGTGGTGGACCGATACCATACCTCCCCTTTCCTTCAGTTCTTCAACTACCGAGAGTGCCTTTGTGTAAACGGTCTTCCCGGCTCCAACCCCGGGCGGTATCAACTTGTAAACCATGAGATGGGGATCTATTAGCTCAAAGGTATGGGTGAGCAGGCTGTCTATGGGTATCTTGACGAAAGCCCTCTTCCCCTCGGAAACCTTCTTGACGCCGTACTCTGCAAGTGTCCTCAAGGTCACAAAGGCTATCTTGTTCGTTATAAGCTCCTCTGATACGTAGGTGTCTCCGTATCTAAGGAGGAAGAACTCGAAACCTACTACGCTTTCCTCCTCGTCAAGTATGGCCTGCTTCTTTGCTTCGAATTCCATCCTTGGATCTTTATCGGCAAGTAGGTCTCTTATTTATAAGATTGGGCCTACGTCCATCTTGACTACCTCTGGGGCTTAAATTAAAATTATCCTTTGTGTTTGCTGGCGTAGCTCAGTCGGCAGAGCGCGGGATTTGTAATCCCGTGGTCGCGGGTTCAAGTCCCGCCGCCAGCTTGAGGCTGGTAGAAGGGTGGCCGAACGGCTAAAGGCAGGAGAATTCATGGCCGACAACCTGAATGTGATAGCTGAGAAGATCGGGATAGAGGAGTGCTGTGCACGTGACCTCATACACTCATACGCTTCCAGGCTGGCAATGAGAGGAGTCTCCCTCTATGCTATTTCCAAACTACTGGGGCATTCTAACCCGGCCACGGCGGAGATCTACGCCAAGTTTCTTCTCTCATCTCTCGGCGGAATAGTGGATTCAGTGTTTAGCGGAGATGGGGAAAAATTTGGTTACACCCCAGCAGTTGACAGGAGGGGAAAATCAAGCGAAAATATTTGTAGCTCAACGGTTGGAGGGGTGGCCGAGCGGCCAAAGGCAGGGGACTGTAAATCCCCCGGGCTTCGCCCTGCGCAGGTTCGAATCCTGCCCCCTCCACCAGGAAGCGGGTGTAGCTCAGTTGGTAGAGCAGCGGCCTTCCAAGCCGCAGGTCGCGGGTTCGAGTCCCGTCGCCCGCTC
>WFPN01000041.1 GCA_015487535.1 Aquificaceae bacterium | reverse complement strand
GGTCTCCCCACCTGTAGGCCACCCACCCGTGGGCCACCTCGTGGAGGATAACCGCCACCATGAGGGCAGGGATGGAGAGTATGGCTTCACTGAGGTTCATATCTTAGGGAATTATAAAATAATACTCATGAATATTGATAGTAAAGAGATAGCGAGCAGGGTTAAAGGGCTCATAGAGCCCATAGTGAAGGGTATGGGTTACAGACTCTTCGATGTGGAGTTCAAGCCAGAGAGGGGGTGGGTCCTGAGGGTAATAATCGACAAGCCAGGAGGGGTAACCATAAGGGACTGCGAGGAGGTGAGCAGGAGGATAAGCGGTCTCTTGGATGTGGAGGACCTCATACCCTTTTCCTACATGCTCGAGATCTCCTCTCCTGGTCTCACGAGATCCTTGGAGAAGCCAGAACACTACGAGTTTTTCAAGGGCAGGCTTGTGAAGGTTATCCTGAGAGAGCCGGTCGGTGGAAGGAGGGAGGCGACCGGATACGTTGAGAACGTCAGGGAAGGTATAATTACGATACGGGAGAAGGAAAAGGGAGAGGAGCTTCACATCCCCTTCTCCGCAATAGCTAAAGGCAGACTGGAGCCGGAGAGATGGTAAAGAACATAAGAAAGCTGATCGAGCAGGTAGCCAAAGAGAAGGATCTGCCAGAGAGGGTCGTCGAATACGCCTTGAAGAACGCTATAGCCATCGCGATCAAAAAGGACAAGAGGATAAAAGATAACCTCGATATAGAGTTCACCGATGAGGGGATAAAGGTCTATGTAGTCAGGAAGAAGGGAAAGAGAAAGGAGAGGTTTCCCCTCGACATATCCACCGAGGACGTGAACAGGATAGCCGCCTATGCGGCCAAGGAGGAGTTCTTAAGCGAGCTAGAGAGGGCCGAGAGGGAGAGGGGTTTTCTAGAGTACAAGGAGCTGGAGGGAGAGGTAGTTACGGGTATAGTCAGGAAGATATTCGAAAACGGGGACATCCTGGTAGATCTCGGCAAGGTCGAGGCAATCCTCCCGAGAAGGGAACAGATACCTGGGGAAACGTACAGGGTAGGCGACAAGGTGAAGGCTCTCCTTTTGGAGGTTAAGAAGGTTCACGGGGAACCGAGGCTCATACTCTCTAGGACACATCCTCTATTCCTTAAAAGGCTCCTCGAAACCGAGATACCCGAGGTAGCGGAGAAGGAGATAGAGGTTAAGGCGGTGGCGAGGATACCGGGGGAGAGGGCCAAGGTGGCGGTCTACGCGAAGGATATGAAGATGGATCCCGTAGGGATAGTTGTGGGTCTCAGGGGTTCTAGGATCCAGCCCATTTCGGAAGAGCTACACGGGGAGAAGATAGACGTGGTCAGATGGACCGAGGACGAGGAGGAGTTCATAAGGAGAGCCTTATCCCCCGCCCAGCCAACTGCGGTAAGGCTGATTCCGGAAGAGGAAAGGGCGGAGGTTGCCGTCCCCCAGGAACAGCTCTCACTCGCCATAGGCAAGAGGGGAACTAACGTGAAGCTCGCCCACAAGCTCACGGGATGGCACATCGATGTGATGTCGGAGGAGGACTTTGAAAAGCTCACAGAACTTAGAGAGTCAGGATCCGGCGAGTAAGGAGCTTCTTAGGTTAAGCATAGATAAGCTCGTTTACGGCGGGTACGGCCTGGCGAAACACAGGAACAAGGCCGTCCTGGTCAGGTACGCTGCCCCAAGGGAGATAGTGGACGCCGAAGTCCTCGAGGACAGGAAGGATTATGCTGAAGCGCTCGTAAAGAATGTGGTTCTCTCCTCCAACGTCAGGAGAGAGGCTCCCTGCCCCTACTACGGTGTATGCGGGGGATGCCAGCTTCAGCATATAGAGTACACGGCACAGCTCGAATCCAAAGAAGAGATCCTAAAGGAAACGCTATCGAGGATAGGCAAGATAAAGGACCTCAACCTTATGGACAGCGTTCCCTCGGGTCAGGAGTTCGGATACAGGGTGAGGGTCCAGTTCAAGGTCAAGAACGGCAGGATGGGTTTCTTCAGATGGAACGAGAGGGAGGTAGTCGATATAGACCACTGCCCCATAGCCCATCCGAGGATCAACGATCTGATAGAACCCCTGAAGGAGTGTGCGAAGCACATAAGGGAGCTCCAAGAGATCCACGTAACCTACTCCCCGCACGAAGACGGGTTCCTCGTCAAGTTCATAACCCCTACGGAGATAGACAGGGGCTTTCTGGTCTCCCTGAAGGAGGATTACCTCCCCCAGGATGTGTTTGGCGTCGGGGACTACTCACGCCTGAGGACGATTTTGAACAGGCGTTACTGGATAGGGAAGGAGTACCTCTTCTTCAAGGTGGGGGGCTGGACTTACAGGGTCAGTGCCGACTCCTTCTTCCAGGTGAACCACACCCTCTGGGATAGGTTCATAGATGCTGTCGTTTCCGAAGTATCCTACAGGAAGGCCCTGGAGCTATACTGCGGCGTGGGCTTCTTCACTATACCGCTCTCAGAGAAGGGGAACTTTATAGAGGGCTCTGACAGCTCAGGATCGGCGATAGACGACGCAGAGTACAACGCCAAGGTAAACGGAAGGGACAACGTGGTCTTTGTGAAATCGGACGCCTACAGGCATCTAAAGAGCAGGGGGGGAGAAGTTTTAGATCTCGTGGTTCTCGATCCTCCCAGAAGCGGTCTTGACGGAAAGGAGTTGGACCTTCTGGTGAAGAACAAGCCTGAGAGGATAATCTACGTGTCCTGCAACCCCTCAACCCTTGCTAGGGACCTCAAGGTACTTATCAAGAACGGCTACTTACTGGAGGGGGTGAAGCTCATAGATATGTTCCCTCAGACCTACCACATAGAGAGCGTGAGCTACCTCAGGGTTCAGGAGTAGGAGAAGACCATATCTCCCTTCTTTATCTCCTTAGGCATCAGGACGATCTTGTCCTCGGACATGAACTGAACGAAGCCTTCTATCAAGCCTATCAGGAAGTAAACCACAGGCGATTTCTCTATGTCCTCAGACCTTACCGCATCGCTGAATATATCGTCCTGGACGTGTATAGTCCCGTCCTTCTTCTCCACCTTCTTGGCAAAACCGAGTTCTTCGAGCATCATACAGGTTCTCCTCACCGCCTCATCCTTTTCGAGAACCTCAGGAAGATGCCCTATTAGGCTCTCCAGGAGTCTGGGTCCGCTGTGTCTTCCCGCATCTCTCAGGACCGCGTTGGCCCCCTTGTCCCCGATGAGGTTCCTGACGCCCTCGATGAGTTCGACCATGGCTATCAGAAGTATGTCAGGATCTACCACAGCGCACCTCCTAAGGAATTAAGCCCTATTTTAACTCCAATATCGGAGCTTTCAGACCACCTTTGAGATCGATAAAGTCCGCAGCTATGCTGTAGGTCTCCTTGAGGGTACGGAAGGCGTCAAGCATCCCCTTCTCGAAGTTCCTCTCCAGGCTCCTTATCATGTAGTCCACGTCCCTCATCTTCACGAAGGCTATACCGGACCACTTCTCCTTTATCATACCGACCGTAACGTTTATCCTGTTGAAGAACTGAAAGAGATGTTCCTTCTCCAGCTTAACGCCTCCGTCTATTATCAGAACATCGTTCCCTCTCAGCTTTCTAAGGCCCTTGTAGGCACCGAAAACGGAGCTATCCTTTACGTTGTTTATAAAACACAGATCCGGAAACTTCTCGAACAGGTCCTTAAAGGGTGCGCTCACAGCCGCATAGATGTTATCTATGCCTATGACCTTGTTGATCAGTTTCAGGTTCTTTTCCAGGCGGGAGTAGAGCTTCTCCTCGCCCTCCTTCAAAAGATCCGAGTAAAGAAGCAACAAAACTTTCATAATATAATTCTAAAACACATATGGATCTTTGTCTCAGAAAGAGACTCCTGATAGAAAAACCCGATCACCCACCAAAGAACTCCCTTTGGTTCCACTGCGCGAGCGTTGGGGAGTTCAACACAGCCCTTCCACTCATAAAGGAGCTTAAAAAGGAGCACAGCGTGGTTCTTACCTACTTCTCTCCCAGGGCAAAAGAGTACCTTGAGAGGAAGGGAGATCTCTACGATCTCTTATTTCCCCTTCCCGTAGATATTCCCTTTCTGGTTAGAAAGTTCGAGAGAATTGTGCAGCCGAAGGCACTGATAATTGTGGAGAGGGAGCTCTGGTTTTCCCTACTTAAGTTCACCAAAGTGAAGAAGATACTCCTGAACGCGTACTCTAAAGGTGGCATCAGGGAGAGGCTCTTGATTAGGGAGTTCGACCTCGTCATAGCACGAACGGAAGAGGACAGGAGGAGGTTTGAAGAGGAGGGAGCCAGGAAGGTGGTGGCCTGCGGCAACCTCAAGGTAGTCCAGGATGTGGAAGACATACACCCTCCCGCCCTTCCGGAGGGATGGAGGGTAATGGTTGCAGGGAGCACCAGGGAAGGAGAGGAAGAGGTCGTGCTGAAAGCGTTTTTAAAACTCAGGGAGGAGTTCCCCCTGAAGCTGGTTCTGGCACCGAGGCACGTAAAGAGGGCCGATGATGTGGTGAGGACGGCCCGCAGCACGGGTCTTAAGGTCTCCAAGAGGTCGGAGGAGGAAAAGGACTGGGATATTCTAGTTCTAGATACCTTGGGTGAGCTCAAGGGCTTTTACCACAAAGCTGATGTAGCCTTCGTTGGAGGGACGATCGCCGAGGTAGGAGGACACAACCTTCTGGAGCCTGCCGTCTTTGGCAAGCCTGTACTCTTCGGCCCCAACACATGGAAGGTAAAGGATCTTGAGGAGATACTACTTGAGAAGGACTACGGATTCAGGGTCGAAGGCCCGGAGGATATAGTCAGGGTAGCGAGAAGAATACTGTCTGAGGGTTTCAGACCCGGGGAGAGCTTCGAGGAGTTCTCAGGCAAGGTAAAAGAGTGTTATCTAAAGAACCTAAGGCTGGAGCTTGAGGAGATCGCGTAGATGCTCCTCTATTGTGCTGAGCGTTCTCATAAAGGCCTCTATCCTCTGGGGAGGTTCGTCTATACTCCAGTTCTCCCTCCTCTTATGTGATGGGACGAACTCACACTTCTCCCTAGCCTCGTTACAGAGGACAACGAGTATATCCACCTTCCTGTAAGGGATCTTACCTATGGGCTTTGGATAGAGGCCCTCTGTAGGGTATCCCTTTTCCTCAAGGACCTTTATGGTCAGGGGATTGACCTCCCTCTCGGGCTGGGTTCCCGCCGAGTAAACCTCAGCCTTCAGGCCCACGTCTGCCAAGAGTTTCTTGGCGACAGCCTCCGCCATTATGCTCCTTACGGCGTTCCCCTTACTGACGAAGGCTATCTTCATCGCTTTAAATATTACCATGAGGATCTTCATCTCAATAGGAGATATATCGGCCGCCAACTACATCTACGAGATATTCAAGGAGGGTCCTGGAAACCTGGAACTCGTAGGTATAACGGATGAAAGGCTAGAGAGCGTCGGTATAGAGAGTGTGGGCAGGATCTCCGATCTCTCGGTTGTCGGGATAGCCGAGGTGATCCCGAGATTGCCGAAGATAAGGAAGATATACAGGATGGCTCTGGGAGAGCTGAAGCGGTGCGATGTCCTCATAGCCTGCGACGCGCCCGGGTTCAACCTGCGACTGATAAAGGATGCGAGGAGGATAGGGGTCAGGAGAGTAATCTACTTCATATCACCACAGGTATGGGCCTGGAAGCCTGGAAGGGCTAAGACGATAGCAGAGTTGTGCGACCACGTAGTTGTAATACTGCCCTTCGAGGTGGATATATACAGGAAGTTCAAAGGTGTTAAGGTCCATTACGTTGGCCATCCCCTCGTAGATCTCGTAAGGCCAGGGGTGAGCGAAGAAGAGTTCAGGAGAAGGCTGGATCTCAGGGGTAAGATCGTAAACCTCATGCCGGGAAGCAGGTGGGGTGAGATAAAAAGGCACGCCCCATTACTGAAAGAAGTTGTAAAGAAGCTCGAAGGTTTCGAGTTCGTCCTCCCGACCTTCCCCGAGTTCGAAGCCTATCTGAAAGAGCAGCTGGGTTCCCTCCCGATCAGAGTTATAACAGAGAGGTCGCTTCCTCTTCCCGCCTACAGCTCCATGTTCTACTCCGAGCTATCCGTAATTGCCTCCGGAACCTCTTCGCTGGAGGCCGCGCTCGCCCTTAATCCCCACATCGTCTTTTACAAGGTTAGCCCTATAACTTATATACTGGGTAGGTTTCTCGTAAAAGTTCCCTTCGTGAGCCTTCCCAATCTGGTTCTAAGGAGAGGCGTGGTCCCGGAGTTCATAAATGAGAAGCCGGACAGGATAGCAAGGAAGGTGCATGAGCTTTTGCTTAGTCCTGAGGAGAGAGAAGAGCAGAGGGAGGCCTTCAAGAGACTGAGGGAGAAACTTGGCGGGGAAGGGGTGGTGGATAAGTTAAGGAAACTGTTCTCTGAGCTGATATCTTGACTTGGCAAGGGGTTGAGGGCATATTCTTTCTCATGTTCAAGGAGACAACGATACTCATAGTACTCAGCAGGGTTGTGGAGTTCCTCGGAATAATCACGACCATTTTTCTCATGTTCAGGGGATACAAGCTCAAGTACGTTTACATAGTGGGAGGGGTAGTAGTCCTGAGTTTAATACTGAGCCTATCGGGCTTGCTGGCCAGAGATTACTTCGAGTACATCGCCCTCGGCGATCTTCTGCTCACAGCCTCGGTCCTAGGTGGGGTGATACTGTACGTTAGCATGAACCCGGAGAAGACCAAGGACTTCACCCCTCCGGAGAGATGCAGGTGCCCTGTGTGCAACGTTCAGATAATAAAAGAGGACGAGCTCTGTACCATGAAAATAGGAGGATACACCTACTACTTCGACTCCTGTGATCATCTCGTGAAGCTGATAAAGGAGATAGACTTCTTTCTAACCAAGAACAACCTCCCCTCCGGGGAGGTAAAGGAGATATATGTCAAGACCAAGGACACCGGAAACTGGAAGAAGATAGAGAACGTCCACATCGTTGAGGAGGAAGGCGTTTACAGGGCCTACGAAAGGCCCCAAGAGGGGAAGGAGGTACTCGATCTAAAGGAACTCCTCGAGAACTTCAAGAACAAGATCGGGAGAAGGAAGGCCTAGGCACTCTCTAGTCCCTGTCCTACAGCGTTTTGGGTTCGGTGAACAGGGAGAGCACGGAGCCGGATTGTTCAGGTAAGCACCCTTCAGAGGATAGAAACCGTAGTCCGAGGAGGTAGCAGTGTATATGGTAACCGCCGGGACACCCAGGGCGTTCGCTATGTGAACCGGGGATGAGTCGTTGGAGATCACTACCTTTGCTCCGGCAATTACGCCCATCAGCTCCCTCAGACTCGTCCTGCCCACCAGGTTCCTAAACCTCGTCCTTTCCTCCAAACTCCTGGCCTTCTCCAGATCGCTCCCAAGCCCGGTTACGACGATCTCCTCATCCTTTAATCCTTTAATAAGCTTCTCCCAGTTGTCCAGCGACCACTCCTTGAGGGCAAAGTTAGAGAAGGGGTTTATCACGACGTACCCCTTATCCCTCAAGCCGAACTTTCTAAGAACTGCCTCCTTCTCCTCATCTCCAAGGGGTAGGTAGGTTTTTCTCACAAAATCCTTTACACCCAAAGGTCTTAAAAGCTCCAGGTTTCTGTCTATCTCGTGGAGCTCCCATCTGTGTTTTACCACATCTGTGAAGGCAAGCCTAAGCTCGGAGCGGTCGAAACCTATCCTCCTGGAAATCCCGGAAAAGAGCATTATCAGGGCCGTCCTCAGAGATCTGTGGGGAACTATGGCAACATCGTAGTTCTTTATTTTTGCAACTATAGAGAAGCTCTCCAGCAACCCCTTAGAGAAGGGTAAAAGATCTATGTCCCATCCTTTAAAAAGCTCCCTCACGAATGGCCTGCCGACGAACGTTATCCGCGAAGTCGGGAAGTTCCTTTTCAGTGTCAGGATCAAAGGGGTCGAGAGTATAACGTCCCCTAAAAAGGCTGTCTGCCAGATTAAAAACCTCAATCCTCAGACTTTTCCGGTGTGGGCACGTACGGGGTGATGTCCGCTATCATCCACTCCCCGTCCTCTCTGACGAGGACGAAGGTAAAGAGCTTCTTTATACCGCTCTTGTCCTCCACCTTAACCTTCAGGAGGGCCGTTCTATCGCCGATGAGCTTTCCGTCCTTAACCTCAACCTCGTCTATGTTCGATCCCATGGTGCTGAGCAAACAGGCGAGAGCCTGGGAAGGCTTCATCTCCGTTAGCTGGACCGGGAGCCTAAGATCCTTCGCAAGGTTGTCCCTGTATGTGGGGTGGAGGAACTTTATAGCCTCCATACCTTCCCCTTCGCTCACCTCCTCCATAAACTCCTCCACAACACCCTCTGCACCTTCGTAAGGCTCACCACACGCCTTTATACCAAAGAGGAGAGCGATTCCTAAGGACGCTAAGACCGCTTTTCTCATGCTAAAATTATAAACCATGTTTGTTGGAGTCCTCAAGGAAACGTATCCCAACGAAAAGAGAGTTTCCCTGGTTCCCTCAGAGGTCCAGAAGCTCGTCAAGAAAGGAGTGGAGGTTATCGTTGAAAAGGAGGCCGGGGAGAGAGCGGGTTTCTCTGACGACGAGTACACCCAGGCTGGGGCAAAGGTAACCGGCAGGGAGGAGGTCTTCGAAAGGTCGCAGGTGATTCTCAAGGTCAGGGGACTCCTCGCCGACAAGGAGAACTTTCTCAAGGAAGCTGATGCCTATACTAACAAGGTTCTGATAGGTTTTCTCGAGCCCTTCTCCGTGGACGAGATCCTAGACAAGGTTAGGGCCCTCAACCTGACGGCCTTCGCTATGGAGCTCATACCGAGGATAACGAGGGCTCAGAGCATGGACGCCCTCTCATCCATGGCAACGGTGGCAGGGTATAAGGCCGCGCTCATGGCGGCCAACATGCTCCCGAAGATGTTTCCGATGCTGATGACGGCGGCCGGGACGGTTCTGCCTGCAAAGGTCTTCGTGGTGGGAGCGGGGGTAGCCGGTCTCCAGGCCATAGCCACTGCAAAGAGACTTGGGGCTGTAGTTCAGGCCTACGATATAAGACCTGCCGCTAAGGAACAGGTCATGAGTCTCGGGGCCAAGTTCGTCGAGCTGGGTCTTGAAAGCGAGCAGGCGGAGGACAAGGGAGGCTACGCGAAGGCGATGGACGAGGAGTTTTACAGAAGACAGAGGGAGATGATGAAGGAGGTGGTCGCTGAAAGCGACGTTGTAATAACGACCGCCATGGTTCCGGGCAAGAGGGCGCCGGTTCTGATAACTGAGGATATGGTAAAGGGAATGAGGCCTGGCTCGGTGATAATAGATCTCGCCGCCGAGAGGGGAGGAAACTGCGAGCTGACCTCTCCGGGAGAAACTGTTGAAAGGTACGGGGTGAGGATAGTGGGGGCCGTGAACGTTCCCTCGGAAGTTCCCTACGATGCGAGCCAGATGTACTCGAGGAACATATTTAACTTCCTCAGCCTGCTGATAAAGGACGGAGACTTAAAGATAGATCTAGAGGATGAGATAGTCAGAGACACACTCCTCTTAAGGGAAGGAGAGCTCGTGAGCGAGAGGATAAAGGAACTGGTTGGAGGAACCAAGTGATGGAAGACTTCGTTATGTACTTCACCATATTCGTCCTGTCCATGTTCGTGGGCTTTGAGGTGATAACGAAGGTTCCGCCCACGCTCCACACACCCCTGATGTCGGGTTCGAACGCTATATCGGGGATAACTATAGTGGGGGCCCTGATTTCCGCCGGGTCAGGCCATTCACTCCTGACCACGATCCTGGGTTTTGTTGCCCTCGTATTCGCGACCATAAACGTGGTGGGAGGGTTTCTGGTAACACACAGAATGCTCGAGATGTTCAGGAGGAAGGACTAAAAGATGGAAAAGATAATAGTCAACCTAGCCTACCTGCTGGCAGCCTCCCTTTTCATACTCGGTCTCAAGGGGCTCTCGCATCCGAGGACGGCCGTAAGGGGAAATATGCTCGGTGCCCTTGGGATGCTGATAGCCGTTGTGGTTACCCTGCTCGATAAGAGGATAGTGGACTTTTCCGTGATCCTGGCCGGCTTAGTTATAGGGGCCGCGATCGGGGCACTTCTCGCCCTTAAGGTGGAGATGACGGCGATGCCCCAGCTGGTTGCCATCTTTAACGGTCTGGGGGGAGGAGCCTCGGCGCTGGTTGCAGGGGCGGCCCTTTACGAGACAAAGAACCCGGACTACCTATTTACCACCGCATCGGTGGCCTCGGGGATAATAGGCTCGGTTACCTTCTTTGGGAGCGGGGTGGCCTTCGGAAAGCTGCAGGGACTTATAAACGAGAGGCCCGTAAGGTACACAGGTGAGCAGGTGGTAAAGGCACTCTTCGCCCTGGCCGCTCTCGCTTTGGGTGCGTATCTGGTTTTAAATCCGCAGAACCTGAGCCTGTACTGGGTTATAGCGGGCGTATCTTCTGTTCTCGGCGTTCTTCTCACTATAGCGATAGGCGGGGCGGACATGCCCGTGGTCATAGCCCTCCTCAACTCATACTCCGGGCTCGCTGCCGCGGCTACCGGTTTCGTTCTCCAGAACAACGCCCTCATAATATCTGGAT
>WFPN01000040.1 GCA_015487535.1 Aquificaceae bacterium | reverse complement strand
CATATAAGCTTACCCTTATAATACTTCTATGGCCCTCTTCCTCTTACCCTGGAGCAGAAAGCACTCCAGTATGGACCTGGTCAAGGAGGATCTCTTTGATCTCTGGAAGACCAGAGGCAACAGGTTCGAACTTCTCAACCCGATAAGGGAGGACATTATAAGAACCTTCAAGGTTGAAACGACCCCGCTGGCTCCCGTCTGGAGAAGGTATAAGGGAAGGTTCTGGGAAGAACTCAGCTTCTGGGCCCTCCCATCAAGAGTTCAGAAAGATATAGAGGAGAAGGGTATTGTTCCCTCACCGCTGTTCGGTATCCTCGGAGTAGGCGACCTTATACCCAGGTACGATCTCGACTGGAAGACAGAGTTCAGGGGGAGGACCCTGCAGCGCTTCTGGAGGGATAGGCTCGAGGACTTTCTACCAAAGGTTCTGGGAAACGATGTCATCTTCGATCTTCTCTCTTCTGAAGACCACGAGGTATTCACCTTCCCGGAAGGGTGCAGGAGAGTGGTCTTCGAATACCACAGAAAGGACAAGAGAGTGATAAACACACTCCCCCACAGAGCTTACACCCTCAGGTACATAGTTGAGATGGGAGTGGGAACAGAGGATCTTCACAGGATAAACTTCCTCGACTACAAGGTGGAGGATGTGAGAGAGGAAGGAAATAAGATCCGAGTTATCCTGCGCAGTGAGGGGAAATACATATGATCTCAATCGTCATCCCCGCCTACAACGAGGAGGAGAACATACCTGTTCTATACGAGAGGCTAAAAAAGGTCCTTGACTCGCTCGAAGATGACTACGAAATAATCTTCGTGGACGACGGGAGTGAGGACGGAACTCCCGAGGTTTTGAGGGAGATCGCTGAAAAGGATAAGAAGGTTAAGGTCATACGATTCAGGAGAAACTACGGACAGACCGCGGCCATGTATGCGGGCTTCGAGCACGCGAAGGGAGACGTGATAATCACGATGGATGCGGACCTCCAGAACGATCCCGAGGACATCCCAAAGCTCTTAGAAAAGATGGAGGAGGGCTACGACATAGTGAGCGGATGGAGGAAGGACAGGAAGGATCCCTTCCTCTCGAGGAAACTTCCCTCGAAGATAGCCAACTGGATAATCTCCAAGGTAACTGGTGTGGAACTCCACGACTACGGGTGCACATTGAAGGCTTACAGGGCTGAGATAGCCAAGAGATACAGGCTCTACGGAGACATGCACAGGTTCCTCCCTGCCCTCGCCAAGAGGTTCGGGGCGAGGATAACCGAGATACCGGTGAGGCATCATCCCAGGCTTTACGGGAGGTCAAAATACGGGATAGGCAGGACGGTCAGGGTCATACTGGACATATTCCTCGTTAAGTTCCTGAACGAATATATAACCAAGCCCCTCTACATCTTCGGTGGAGCGGGCTTCTTCCTCTTCCTGGCGGGCTCCCTAATAGAACTTTATCTAACTTTTCTGAAGCTCTTTACGGGGGCTGACATAGGGGACAGGCCCCTCCTCATACTCGGCGTTCTCCTCATACTCGCGGGGATACAGCTCATATCGACGGGCGTAATAGCGGAGCTGATAATAAGGACCTACTACGAGTCGAGAGGAGAGAAGCCTTACGTTATCGATGAGAAGATAAACATGGAGGATTAAGCCTTTTCAAGAGATCAGAAACCCCTTTAACTTTTTCAGGGCATTTCAAGTTCTCCAGATAGCACTCTTCTTGAGGTATCCCGGTTGTTAGTCGCAACCCTTTCTTTTCTGTAGGGCATTGCAAGCATGGGAACAGCTGATCAAGATAGCTCTGCGGGTTGCTTTGTCGCAATCCCTTCCGGGCATTGCAAGAAGGAAGATGTAAGGACAAAAGACTACGACATACTGTCGCAATCCCTTCTTTTCTATAGGGCATTGCAAGAAGATGAAGATAGTGGAGAGTGTGTTTGAGAAATTGAAAGTCGCAATCCCTTCTTTTCTGTAGGGCATTTGCAAGTGGTCCTGCTGAAATCCTTGAGAATCAAGGAAAGCAGGGTGAGAATTGTTCTCATTTAGAGTCGATGTTACGATTTTGTAGAAATATCAATAAGTTTCTGATTTAGCTTGTCGCCCAAGGGTTTGAGCTAATTTTTCCCTATTCACTTGTCAAGGAGCCGGAAGGGAACACTTCCCTTCTTATTGCCTCTCAAGAATTTAAATACACTACCCCTTAAATCCAATATGATCTGTGTCAGTTTGCATATTCTGATACGTGTATCAAAAGACTTATAGAAAAAGCTTTCTGTCGTGAAAGGTCTAACTTATAGATCAACGTAGAGCTTCTGCACCAAAGCAGAGTTAAACTTAATACATGGAGGTTCTCAGGGGAGAGGGGATCCTTGAAAAGCTGAAAGAAGTTTTCTCCAGAACTCAGAAGAGCCTCAGGATCTCCTCCGCCTGGATAAAGGGAGAGGTTCTAAGGGATCTCTTCTCTCTACTTCCGGACGGCGTTGAAGTTCAGGTTATAGTGAGAGCCTCCTCCTTGGAAGACCTGCGTATAACTGATCCCGAAGTCTTCAGAGCTATTAAGGAGAAGGAAGGAAAGATATTCCTGAGTCCCAGGCTTCACGCCAAGTTCGTTATCTCCGATAGCAGGGAGGCGGTCGTGGGATCTGCCAACCTCACCCACTCGGGACTCCTTCCTGAGGGGAACTTAGAGACCGCGGTTTACATAGACGATCCAGACAGAATAAGGGAGCTGGAGGAGACCTTTGAAGAGATAAGAAGAGAGTCCTACGACTTTTCAAAGACGGTAGCCTTCGTGATTGATCTCGAAAGTGCGAGGGAAGGGAGGGTCCTGCTACTCAGGGAAGTTCAAGAGCAGACCTACGTTAGGATCCCTCTCGGGAACGGGGACTTTCTCCTCGGGAGGGTGTTCGACATAAAGAGCCAGAACCTGTCCCTTTCCCTCGATGCGGAGGATGTGACTTCCTATAAAGCTATTGCGGAGATACTCTCCCAGAGGCAGGAGGACTGGAGGATAGCGGGACTCTTCGCAAGGTTTCAGGAGGGGGTGGAGGTAAAGGTGGCCAAGTTCGAGGTTCTGGGGGAGTATGAGAAGGAGAGGAACCTCTTTAAAACACCCGTCAGGCCTGTGAGCGCGGGCTCCCCGGTGGAGATCTTAGAGGTGGAGGAGGACTCCCTGAGGGCGATCCTTATGAAGAACCACTCGGGATACGACATGAGGTTTCCCACTTATTTGGGAAGGCTACAGGGGACCGAGGTCAAGGCTTATCTGGACATGGACAAGGTCCTCTCCATGCACATGGCGGTGATAGGAACTACCGGCTCGGGGAAGACCACGTTCGTTAGGAAGATCCTCAGGAACTTCAGAGAACCTGCGAAGGTCTTCGTGTTCGATATGTATGGAGAATACTACGAGAGTCTGAAGGAGATCGGGGATGTGGAGAATGTCCAGATCCCCAACGTCCTCCTGCCCGTGGATGGGGACGATCTTAAAAAGCTCTTCAGGGAGAGTGGGCTTTCCCTTTCGGAGAGGTCCTCGGACGAGAAGGAGCTGATGGCCTTCCTCAGGAAGCACGTAAAGCCAGATCTCGGCAGGACCGCACTCGGCCAGAAGAGCTTAGAGACTCTCGTAAAGGAGGCGAACCTCAGAGTAAAGGACAGGTTTCTGAGGGACTCCCTCTCGGAGGTGCTGGAGTTCTGGAAGAGGACCTTCGGTGAGGAGTCGGTCAGGGATCAGCCCGAGGCGGTTAGGTTGCTGAGGGAGTCTCTGAAAAGTAAAGGCAGGATAGTCATCTACGATTACAGGAACGTGGACATAACGGAGACGAGGGTGAATACCGCGGGCC
>WFPN01000039.1 GCA_015487535.1 Aquificaceae bacterium | reverse complement strand
GTGTGAGCAAGTACGTGGCTAAGGTTGTGGACATCGTGGACAGATCCGACCTTCCCTACGTCCTCACGCCGATGGGCACCATAGTGGAAGGGGAGGACTGGGACGAGGTAATGGAGGTTCTGAAGAAAGGTTTCGAAGAGCTCAAAAAGGAGTGCTCCCGTATATCGATAACTATGAAGATAGACTACAGGCAAGGCAAGTCGGGTAGGCTCAGGAGCAAGGTTGAGTCCGTCCAGGAGAAGCTTGGAAGGGATATAAAGACCCTCAAAGGCTGACCTTCAGGCCAAAGAGAAGGAGCTGGTGGAGTATTATCCCTAAGGCTATAAGGTAGTAAACCTGCGTGTGCGTCCTGCACAGCTTCAGAACACCGAAGAAGGAAAAAAGGAAAAAGGGGATTATGGAAAAGGTATTTACCAGGTTCAGCACCCTCTCCTTCTTGATCTTCCTCTCCCTTATCTCCGCAGAGAAGAACTCTTCGGTATCGAGCCAGTACCTCTTGAACTCCATGAGGAAGTACTTTTCCCTCTCCTTAGTCAGGAGCGATCCCTTCTCGAATAGGAACCTGCCGTTTCCCTCGTACCTCGCCTTCTCGGCTATAACCTGAACGTTCCTGTACTTCAGGAATACGTTCCTCAGCTCATCCTTCTCCTTGTCGTAAACGTAGATTACCAGGCCTCCCGTATCTAGAAAGGTCCTCTGGGGTATGTTCTCCAGTATCCTGTCCTTGTACTGGATCAGGAGGCCCCTCCGGGCGAAGGATACCTGCTCCTCGAACAGGAAGAAGGAGAGCACTGAGCAGAGGGTGAAGAAGACGAGAACGGGTGTCAGAAAGAGGAGAAAGACCTTCCTGGGTGATATGTGAAAGGAGTATAAGACGCTGAGGAGCTTCTTCTCCTTCAGCTCGCTGAGAGTGAGAGCTGTGGAAACCAGGATGCCGTCTGGGAGGAAGAAGAAGCCGTAGTATGTGAACCAGGTTAGGAAGAAGGGAACGGAGCTCTTAAGGGGGAGGCCGAAGATTATAAAGCCTATCCGGAATATTTGGACCATAAGGAGTACGAAAGCCAACACCAGCGCAGTCAGGTACGCTCCTTTAGTTATCTTCCAGAGTAGAAGACTCCTGAACATTCCTTCTCAAGTATAATACTTCCCGTGAAAGTCCTAGTAGTAGGGAACGGAGGAAGGGAACACGCCATAGCCTGGAAGCTCAGCCAGAGTCCTCTGGTCTCCGAGCTTTACGTGGCAAAGGGAAACGCGGGCCTATGGGAGATAGCGAAGAAGGTGGACATATCCCCCACTGATGTGGAAGCCTTGGCCGAGTTCGCTTCAAAAGAGGGTATCGACTTCACCGTTGTGGGCCCGGAGGCCCCCCTCGTGGCCGGCATAGTTGATGAGTTCGAGAAGAAGGGTCTGAGGATATTCGGACCCTCAAAGGAGGCCTCCCAGCTCGAGGGAAGCAAGGCCTTTGCTAAAAAGTTTATGGAGAAGTACGAGGTACCTACGGCCCATTACAGCGTCTTCGATGACTTCGACAGGGCTATGAGGTACGTAAAGGACGTCGGCGCTCCGGTGGTGGTAAAGGCGGACGGTCTCGCCGCGGGAAAGGGTGCGGTGGTCTGCTTCTCGGAGGATCAGGCTCTGAAAACGCTCGAGAACTTCATGAAAAAGGGTGCTCTGGGAGGAGCGGGAAGGAGGGTGGTAATAGAGGAGTTCCTCGAAGGGGAGGAGGCCTCTTACATAGTCATGGTCAATGGGGACAGGTACGTACCCCTCCCCACATCCCAGGATCACAAGAGACTCTTAGATGGGGACAGAGGTCCGAACACGGGAGGAATGGGAGCCTACTCCCCAACACCTGTGATAGATGGGGAGATGGAAAGGAGGATCAGGGAGGAGGTGATAGAGAGGACGCTCGACGGTCTGAAGAGGGAAGGTATCTTCTTCAGGGGCTTTCTCTACGCAGGGTTGATGATAACATCCGAAGGTCCTAAGGTCCTCGAGTTCAACGTGAGGCTCGGTGATCCGGAAGCCCAGCCTATCCTGATGAGGGTAAGAGGGGACTTCCTGAGAATGCTCCTGGACTTTTACGAGGGGAGAGACGTCGGTATAGAAGAGGACCCCAGATGGGCCCTCGATGTCGTCATAGCCTCCCGGGGTTACCCTGAGAAGCCCGAGAAGGGGAAGGTTATAGAGGGCCTGGATGAGGTGAAGTCCCTGCGGGACGTGGTGATCTTCCACGCTGGGACGACTGTTAAGGACGGGAAGGTTGTCACAAACGGTGGCAGGGTGCTGAACGTCTGTGCGTACGGGGATACCCTAAAGGAGGCGAAGGAGAAAGCTTACGAGGCTGTCTCTAAGATACACTTCGAAGGCATGCACTACAGGAAGGATATAGGGGACAAGGCCTTCAGGTATCTTGACCGAGGATCCTCCTCTCGTAGATCTTGAAAAGGGCAAATAGGGTCGTGAATATTATCGGTCCCAGGAAGAGCCCGATAAAGCCAAACTTGAGCAACCCACCTATAGTTGCAAAGAAGAGGACCACGTAAGGTATCTGAACCCCTTGCTTTATTATCAGGGGCCTTACGAAGTTGTCCATGGTAGATATGAGGAGCATACCCCAGAGGCCAAGAAAGAGAGCCTGCCATGTCCCTATATTGAAGAAGCTGTAAACCGCCAGGGGAAACCATACGGCCGAGGCTCCGAAGGGAGGTATAAATGCGGCGAAGAAGGTTAGAACGCTCCACAGGAGCGCGAACTTTATACCCACGATAGAGTAGGCTACGAACCCAAGGATTGCCTGTAGCAGTGCGGTTCCTACCGAGCCGTAAACGACCGCGAGAACGGTCTTGTAAACAGTTCCCAGAACGTCCTCTAGATCCTCTCTGTTCATGGGTATGAGCCTCTCGATCCTCTGTAGTATCCCTGGCCCGTCCCTGAGTATGAAGAAGAAGGTTATGAGAAATACGAAAACATAGAACACGTTCCTTCCGGCTAGGAAGGCTATCTGACCCAGCTTGTCCCCGAGGAACTTTAAAGTCTTGTTCAGGGACTCTGCCATCAACTTTCTGAACTCCTCACGTTCCACAAATCCTAGAACCGGGGAGAGCCTGTCGGTATACTCCTTAACCAGGGGGTAATTTTGAACGGACTCCAGGAGCTCCCTGTAACTGTGGTTCTGAAAGTAAGAAACCAGACCACGCGTTGCCTCCATGAGCTGCTGGAGCACTAGAACACTTATCACGCTGAAGGGAACGATTATGAACAGGAAGACTAGAAAGGTCATCACAAAGGCAGAGAGCGTCCTGCTCCTGAATATCCTCTCCACGTACCTGTGCAGGGGATATAGAACGGTGCCGACGACGGCGGCCCAGAGTATCGGGACGGCAAAGGGGAGGAGCATGAACAGTGCGGCGAATATGAAGAATAGGACGAGTGCGAGAAAGAAGTAAAAGTATATCCTCTCCCTTTCCATCCCTAAGAGTATATTAAAGGTAACGCAGGGGTAACAACGAGCTAATATATTGAAGGACATGGTAAAGCTCCTTGCGACTCTCCTTATTGCTTTCGTCCTATCGCATGCGGGTAGTGACGAGATACTTCACCTGATAGAGGAGGTGAAGAAGGCCCCTCCGGAGGAGCGGTACAAGGTTATGAACAGGCTCAAGCTGAAGCTCCGTGAACTGAACCAGAGGGAGAGAGAAGAGGCTATAAGACGGGTCTATATGGAGCTAAAGGGTGAAAAACATGAGGAGAAGTTCGAGCACATCGAGGAGAGGTTCGAGGAAAGGGGCTCTGAGAAGGCTGAGGAGATGATAGAGAAGCAAGAGGAGAGGTTCGAGGAAAGGGGCTCTGAGAAGGCTGAGGAGATGGTAGAGAAGCAAGAGGAGAGGTTCGAGGAGATGCACGGGGAGAAGTCTGAAGATATGGAGGAAAGAGAAGGGTACATGCACGACGACTGAGGGTTGTTTGAGAGATGAGGAAAGGGTTGCTTTGGGGGGTTTTGCTTGCACAGGTGAGTTTTGCCTTTCAGGATACCGATCTGGACGGGGTAGAGGACAGCGTGGACAGGTGTCCTAACACACCCATACTCGTCCTTGTGGATAAGTACGGTTGTCCTGTGAAGGAGGAGTTCAGGGGCAGGTTCTACCTCATGGTCGGAGGTGGTGTGGTCGAAGACGAAGGAAGGAGCTCCACCTTCTCAC
>WFPN01000038.1 GCA_015487535.1 Aquificaceae bacterium | reverse complement strand
TCCCGTAGAAGTTCCCATAGAGTACTTCAGGCTTATCGACTGGGAGTCCATATATTCCGAGGTTATGAGCTATAAAAACACTATGGGTATGCATAACCTAATACTTGATCTCGATGTGATAAAACAGATAGCTGAATCGCGTGAATACAGGATATTTATAAACGAGTCTGAGGGAGTGCATATTGAGAACAACAACGGTCGTCCAGCTTTAAAAATCAACTCCTTCGAGGGCGTGAAAAAGTTCAACGAGATAGTACTGAGGCTTATAACCGATTACATACAAAAGTTTTACAGGAAAGAGGAGAGGCGAAAGGCTACGGATCATTTAGAGTTAGTGCCGCTAACCGTAGATGACCCAGTCTCTATGTATCCCCAAGGTAAGAGGATAGTGCTCAGGATACCGAAGAGTTTGACGGATGATATAGAAGAGATCAGGAAACAACTTGAAGAGTACGAGCCACAGAGGGGTAAGATACCGGAGCCGTGGAGCGAATGGAGTTCTTTCGTTATCAGCTTCGACAGGCATCTCTATACTCCTTTGGTAGTCTGGAGTAGGGATAAAGAGGAAATAAAATCTATACCGGAAAGGCTCAACAGAGGCGAGACATCTTTCGTGAAGGATCTTCAAAGTTTTCTGGATAAGAATAAAAACTTGCTTGAAAGCAGGGATGTATTCCTGCTCAGACATCTCTGGGGAAGGGGGATGGACTTCCTTATTAACTCTGGATTTTACCCCGACTTTATCTTATGGGTTAAGAACAAGAACAAGCAAAATATTGTCTTTATCGATATAAAGGGGATTAGAAATCTCGGCAGTTTCGACGACGACAAGGTTAGGTTCTGCACGACGTACGTTAAGGATATAAACAAGAGTCTGTGTGCAGAGCTTGAAAAAAGAGATAAAAACTTTGATGTTCAGCTGGACGCCTTCATCTTATCTACAACTCCCTACAAAGATGTAAGGTCAATATTCGGCGAAGGCAGTCATGCAAGAGGAGAATTTGAGAAGCACAACATAGTATTCCAAGAAGATCCAGAATACCTGAATAAGATCTTTAAAAAGATAGGCGTGTTATAAAGAGAAACATCCCGACAGTCATCCATGGGCTGGGCGGGATTCGAACCCGCGACCTGCGGATTAAGAGTCCGCTGCTCTGCCGGCTGAGCTACCAGCCCTCTCTTCTTAATATATTGAGCCTCACCCTTTCCTTCAAAGAGCCTAGAGACCCTATTACGGAAAGATCGAGAGCCTTTCCCGGCAATAGGAGCTTGAAACCACCTATGAGTCTTCTTCTCTCAACTTTCCCCACGTTGAAGCCGAGCCGTTCGATCTCTCTTCTGAGTCTCTCAACGAGCTCACCCTCGGTGTTTACATCCACCTCCAGAGTGCAGACCTTCTCCTCGTAGGTTCTGAACCTCTTCTCCTCGGTGGCCAGCAGTGTGGAGACTATGTCTTCTATCTCGCCTGTTATCTTCTCCTGCCTGAGCTTATTTACGAGGCGTTTGTAAGATTTGAGCTTCTTGTCTATGTTCTCGAGTATGCGAGATATGGTTCTGTACCTGGCGAAGTTTATCGATGTGAAGTGCTCCAGAAAGACCTCCCGCATGAAGAAGTCCAGATACAGCTCGAGCAACTCCCTCACCAGCTCATCTTCCGGGACCTCTATGTTGAGGACGTCTTCTTTTGAGTATCGCTTTCGTATATCGGCCGGGAGAAACCTTGTTACTATCGGTCTGAATCTTCCCCTCTCAACGGTCTTCACGGATTGTAATCTTAGAACATCCTCGAACTTCGGGTAGAAGAAAGGGCTCTCCTCTAGCAAGGCTTCCCTCTTTTCTCTCTCCTCTATCTCTACGAACTCTCCCGCCTCAACCTCGGGTCTCTGGAATATGACGTAGCACGCATCACTGAACTTATTTCTGTAACGCTCAACAAGTATCTTCCTTATCTCACCTACAACCTCCCAGTTCACATCCTTTGTGAGAACATCCTCAAAGACAACTGCCCCCTTCTTCACCAATCCGGTCGATGCTCCTCTCCTGCCCGCTATGAACAGGTTTATCTCTCTGTCCCTTTTGTACTCCATAAACCTCTCCATAAACCTTATGGTTCTCGTGATGAAGTCTCCAACGTAGCCCCTGTCCGAGGTAAGTACAAGTAAGTCGATCCTTTTCTCATCTCTGATCTGGAGGAGATCAGTCCTAACGCCGGGGTAGAGGGCGTAGAGATGTTCTAAAACCTCCTGGAGTCTGAGAAAGTAAGGGAGCTGCGCTCCTACAACCGAGCTGTACTTCCTGTACCTGTTTACAGCTATGACTTCCCAGACGTTCAGGGTGCTCCTCAGGGCCTGAAGTGTTCTTATTTTCTCTCTTATACCCACCTACCTACAGATTACATCTTCCCAGTAGGTCGGCGAGCTTCCTTAAAGCCCTTCCCCTGTGAGATATTCTGTCCTTCTCCTCCGGTTCCAGCTCCGCCATGGTTCTGTCGTAGCCCTCAGGTTTAAATACTGGATCGTAACCAAAACCTCCGGAGCCCCTCGGGGAATCCACTATCTCTCCCCTGCATTCCCCGGAGGCAAAGAGGCCTCTATCCTGAAAGTATAGAACTACGAAGGCGACGAACTTTGCCTCCCTGTTCTCTCTTCCTTCCAGAAGTCTGAGTAACTTTCTTACGTTAGCCTCGTCTGTGGAACCTCTGAGTTCCTCCCTCCCACCGAACTCCAAGGAGTAAAACCTGCTGGAAAAGACACCTGGATAGCCGCCGAGTACTTCCACGACCAGACCCGAATCGTCCGCTAGGGCTGGAAGTCCAAACCTGTCGTGGTAGGCCCTCGCCTTTAGGTAGGCGTTTTCCAAGAAGGTGCTTCCGGTCTCCTCAACCTCCATTTTTTCAGGGGGTTCCACAACTTCATATCCGAGAGGGCTCAGGATCCTCTCTATCTCCCTGAGCTTGCCGGGGTTGGTGGTGGCTACAAGGATCTTCATCTCTTCCAGAGACTCTTTATCTTCGCCCAGAAGCCCACCTCCTCGTAGAGAGCGGGCTTTTCTTCGTAGGTGAAGCGGTCTATAAAGTTGTCCAGTAGTATGAACCTGTCACATGCTTTCCTGAGGTTGTAAGAGCTCGTCTTCTTAAAGGTGGCGTTCTCCACCCTCTTTCCTATCCTCTGGATCTCCTCGACCGTGTAGATGAAATCGCTGTCTCCACTCACCAGTATGGCGGTGTCGTAAGCGTCCTGGAAAGCCAGAGAGAGCATATCCGTGGCGAGCATTATGTCCACTTCCTTCTCTATAAACTCCCCCGAGGGTAACTTCCTGAGCTTGGCGAGCTTAACTTTGATGCCCGAGAGGGCGAGCTCATCGAGAAATCTTTTCTGGCGTACCAAACTCTCCCACTCGGGCGTACCCTTCTTGACATCCCTGTCCTGGGGAACGGCCGTGTAGAAGTATGTCCTCACGAGCCTCCTGCTCTCCCTGAGGAACTCTACGAGCCTCGTATAGTCTATCTTTATGTTGAGATACCTTATCCCGTGGAAAAGGTTAGAGCCATCGATGAAGATCATCAACCTCTCTTCGTTCATAGGCGAAATCTAAGGAAGGCGGCAAGCCCGTCCACCTTCTTCTGAAGCTCCTTGTCCACTATAACCTCAACGCTCGCCTTCTGCTCGAGAGCCTCCTCTATGACCTCATCCACTATGTCCTCTACCTCAAGGGGTTCCTCACCCTCAAGGGGACATTCCGGCTTCAGGAAGACCAGATGTGTCTCGGGACAGAGGTACCCGGGCTTTTCAAAGTCCTCAGGTATGAGAACGGTCCTCACGTTCCCTATCGAGAGCATCTCCAGAACCCTTGAGGTCCCGTTTACAGCCAGCCCCTTACCTATAAGCTCGTCGAGTCCGGATATTAGTTCGCGCTCCTGTTCTCTATCCTTTTCCCAGAGGAGGTTCAGCACCTTATCCCTGACCTCGTGAGGCTTGGCTTCCGCTGGGTTTACCTCTATGTAGCCTACCAACCTCTCCTTAAGGTACGCGTGGAGATGGTTCTCTATCTCCCTGAGACCTTCCTCTATAAAGCCTCCCACAACGAGCTTATCGAATTTATTGGCCTTCCAGTCCTCGAATGCGGCGTCCGCAGCGAGCTTCAGAACCCTGTGCCACTCTTCCTGTATCCTCATGTGGAAGCGCCACTCGCCGTACGAGTGCTGGACCATGTCGGGAGCCGCTCCGCGGGAGGGCATCTTGAGCTGGAAGGTTCCCTCAGCCCCCTTCAGGGCACTACCACCGCTGTGGAACCTGTGGGCACGCGTGGCGAGGGGTTCCAGGAAATCAACGCTCTCCGTTATGGTCTCTATATCCATCAGGAAGTACCTGATGTGCTTCCTGTCCACGAGGAGGACGCCAACCCTTCCGAACTCCTCGTCTATGGCGGCTATCTCCCTTATAAGGGGATCCGGAGCGACCATCAGCCTGCTTCTGTAAACGTACGGGAGCTTAACCAC
>WFPN01000037.1 GCA_015487535.1 Aquificaceae bacterium | reverse complement strand
GTGAGGATATACGGGGACTTCACACTTTATCCCAAAAGCTCACTGAGGGATCTTGAGGAGAGCCTAAAGGGAGTTCCCTTCGAGAAAGAACCTATAAGGAAGAAGATAGAAGAGTTCTTCAGCAGGGAAGAGGTGGAGTTCCCCGGAGTTGAGGTAGAGGACCTCATGAAGCTCCTTTACGAGGGCTGATTCCATGAGGGAGCTGATAGAGAAGCTCAAAAAGGGCGTTGAGATAGAGAACGGAAAGATCCTTAAAGCGGAGGTCAAGGGCGGGAGGTTCGCTCAGGAGTTCAATCTGGATCTATTCCTTGAAGGCAGGCTTTTATTGCACGTGAAGCTCTTTCTGGGAAGGGAGCACTACAGAGACTGGATAGAACTCTTCGGCCTCAGCAAAGACATATACGGAACCGAGCTGGAGGAAAAGATACTCGACCTTTTCTCTCCTCACACTGGGAGGCTCTTCATAGAGTACTTCGAGGATCTGAAGACCGTGGAGGAGCTGAAGAAGGGTATCCCTCCCGCCCTCTCGAGGCTCGGCTTCCAGCTTGCGAAGAGAGGCTTTACCTACGTGAGGGACTGGTATATCCCCGAGGGCCTGATGGAGGGAGGACACAAGCTCCAGGGGGAGAAGACCGAGAGCCAGGAGGTTCAGGAGAAGAGGTTTAAAGAGCTTGAGAAAGACCTCGAGGAGTTTTTAAAGAAGAGCGGGGACGAGGAGCTTAAAAGGAAAGCCCTGGAAAGGTTTAAAATACTCGAGAGCCTATGGAAAAGGGGATAATCTTAGATTTCATCAAGCTCGTCCTCGGTATAGCCATCCTCGTCAAGGGGGCGGATCTCCTTATAACTGGGGCCTCGGGGCTTGCGAGGAGGATAGGGATCCCAGAGTTCGTGATAGGCCTAACCCTCGTGGCCTTCGGGACCTCACTTCCCGAGCTTACAGTGAACGTTCATGCTAGTCTCGAGGGAGCCTCGGAGATAACCTTGGGTAACGTGATAGGTTCCAACATCGCGAACATACTCCTGATACTCGGGATAGCGGGGCTGATAAGACCTCTATCGATACACAGGACCTTCGTAAAGAAGGAGATCCCTCTGAACTTCCTATCCATACTGGTGCTCTTCGCTATGGTGGGTGACAGAATTCTCGACCATGCCCCCAGCGCATTCGTTTCCCGCTCGGAAGGTCTAGTTCTTATCACTACCTTCGTAGGGTATCTCTACTTCCTAGCCGCTTTCTTGGAGAGGAATACGGTGGACGACGGGACACCCAAGCTGGGTTACGTCAAAGGGGGTTTTCTTATACTCCTAGGTCTCGCAGGCCTCATATTCGGAGCCAACTGGACTGTGAGCGGGGGTGTGAACCTTGCCCTTGCCCTAGGTGTGAGTCAGGTCATTGTGGGCCTATTTATGATAGCGGTGGGCACATCCCTTCCTGAGCTCCTAACCTCCGCCGTGGCGGCCTACAGAGGCAACTCGGATATAGCACTCGGTAACGTTGCCGGCTCGAACATATTCAACGTCTCCCTTGTCCTGGGTGCGAGTGCCCTGGTAAACCCCATACCCGTTCCAGAGAGGGCCTTCAAGGACCTGACCCTCCTGTTCGTGGCAACCTTCGTGCTGTTCATTTCAAACTACACGGGGAGCAGGTACACCGTCTCGAGGTGGGAAGCGGGAATATTCCTCCTTATATACATCGCCTATGCCATATACTCATGGTATATGGAGTTCGTGGGATGAGGCCTAAGGACATATCCGCGATGACCGTAGGCCTGAACATCCTGGGAGGGATAATAGCTGGGCTTTTAGTAGGTTACTTCATAGACTGGGCAGCTGAGAACTGGTTTGGATACAAGACCTCTCCCTGGGGGCTTCTCCTGTTCTTCTTCATAGGGATAATCTCAGGCTTTAGGAACGCCTACAGGGACATGAAGCGACTTGAAGATTAGCTATAATACGGGATCTATGAAAAGAACCCTCCCGCTTCTGGCTACGCTCTCCGTATCAGCCTTCCCTTCGGAGGCTCTAAAAGAAAAACTCTGGAGCGTTCACATAGAGCTCTCCTACGTGAGGACATCGGGGAACATTAACACACAAACGCTGTCGGAGAAGCTGGAGATAAAGAGGGAAGGGAAGGTAAACAGGCTCTACTTCAAAAACTCAGCCCTCTACGCTACCCAGGAGGGAAACGAGACCGCCAACAGGATAGACGCGAGCGGAAGATGGGAGAGGCTCTTTACCGAAAGGTTCTTCGCCTTCCTGACCGCAGGCTACGAGAGGGACAAGTTCTCTGGATACGAGTACAAGGTAAACGGTGGCCCCGGGATAGGTTACGACCTTCTCAAGACTAAAAAGCACGAGCTGAAGTTCCTTCTCTCCACACCTTACTACTACAATAGGATAGAGAACGACGGAATAGACAACTACGGGACCGCAAAGGCAGAGATCTACTACCAGTGGAATATACGGGAGAACCTGAGGCTCAAAGAAAACGCGAACTACTTCGTGAACCTCTCAGACACGGAAACCTACTTCGTAAACTCGGAGACCTCGCTAGAGGTTAAGGTCAACAACTACATATCCCTCGGCGTTGGCTACAAGCTCGCCTATCAGAACAGGCCCCCGGAACCGGGGATAAAGAAGACCGATACCACCTTCTCCACCTCGCTGATAATAGACTTTTAGATCCTCCGGAAGACGAAAGAGATCAAGACCCCGAGTATGTTCTGGGATAGGCTAAAGAGAGCCGAGGGAAGGGCAGAGAGCTGGGAAAAGAACTTTAGAGCGAGGACGGTCGATAACCCTGAGTTCTGCATACCTACCTCTATAGATAGGGTCTTGGCGAGCCTGTTGTCGAGGCCCGCGAACTTTCCAAACAGGAAACCGAGGAGGAAGCCTAACAGGTTGTGCGCGAGAACAACACCGAGGACGAGAAGGCTTACATCCTTCAGCCTCTCCTTATTGAGAGCAAATATCACAGCTATTATGAAGGATATGGAGAGAACCGCAAGGTACGGAAGGGCGGGCTCTATCTTTTTCACATTATCCTTAAGAATGTAGCGGACCCCCATGCCTAAGAGGACCGGCAGGACAACTATCTTCAAGGTAGCGAGAGCCATACCGAGAAAGGGCACAGGCACGAACTTTCCAGCCAGAACGAGGGTCCATAGGGGTGTAAAGAGGGGAGCGAGTAATGTCGATAGGGTCGTCATAGATATAGAGTAGGAAAGCTCTCCCTTCGATATGTAGGTTATCAGGTTGGAGGCTGTCCCGCCGGGAGCGGAGCCCACGAGCACAACACCCACGAGGAGATCAGGACCAAGACCGAAAGACTTGGCGAGCAAGAACCCCGTCAGGGGCATAACAGAAAACTGGAGAAGGGCTCCGTAGATGATTATGTGGGGCCTTTTGAAGATCCTCCTGAAGTCCTCGAGGGTAAGGGTCACTCCCATGCTCAGCATTATCACCACGAGGAGTGGGACTATCAGGCCTTTAAAACCCCTGAAGAACTCATCGAACAGGAACCCCGCGGTCGAAAGGATCACTAGTATGAGCAGGAGGGATAGGTTCTGCATGGGATTATAATTTTAGAATGCCCAAGAAACTGAAGAAGCTCTACGAGGGGAAGGCGAAGATAGTCTATGAGACGGAAGAACCCGACAAGCTCATACTCCACTTCAAAGACACGGCCACCGCCTTCGACGGGGTGAAGAAAGCGGAGTTAAAAGGTAAGGGCGCCCTAAACAACACGATCTCTAGCCTGATCTTCGAGATACTCCACGAACACGGGATTAAAACCCACTTCATAGAGAAGCTGTCCGATAACGAGATGCTGGTATGGAGGGCCGAGAGGTTCCTGGTAGAGACGGTGGTAAGGAACTTCGCCGCTGGAAGCGTTGTAAAGCGCCTTGGTTTTAAGGAGGGGGAGAAGTTCAAAAAACCTCTGGTGGAGTTCTTCTACAAGAACGACGAGCTTCACGACCCCTTGGTGTGCGAGCCCCACATAGAGCTCATGAACTTGGCTCCCATCGAGGCCATCCCCGTGATGAGGGAGACGGCCCTCAAGGTAAACGAGATACTCTCCAAGTTCTTTAAAGAACACGGTATGGTCCTCGTGGACTTCAAGTTAGAGTTCGGAAAGCTCCCCGACGGGAGCGTGGGGATAGTGGACGAGATCTCCCCCGACTCGATGAGGCTGTGGGATGCGAACACAGGCGAGAAGCTCGACAAGGACAGGTTCAGATTCGACCTCGGGGATCTCCTGGAGGGATACAGAAAAATCCTCAAACGTATATCTTAACATAATTGAGCTTGACAGTCTCAGGAGGCGGTTTAAATTCTCAAGAGGTAATGTCCTCGGATATAGACGAGCTCAGAAGAGAGTTAGATATAGTTGACGTCGTATCCGATTACATACACCTCGAGAGGGCAGGGACTAACTTCAAGGCCAACTGCCCCTTCCATCCGGACAGAACCCCCTCCTTCTACGTATCCCCCTCAAGGCAGATATTCAAGTGTTTCGGGTGCGGTGTGGGCGGAGATGCGATAAAGTTCGTCTCACTGTACGAGAACATCTCCTACGTGGAGGCAGCCAAACAGCTCGCCAGGAGATACGGTATAAAGCTCAGGATAAAGGAAGACTCGGGTGAAAAGGGAAAGATACACGAGCTCCTTGAGAAGGTAGCTGAATTCTACCACTCGAAGCTCAGGGAGAACAGAGAGGCCCTGGATTACCTCAGGGGAAGAGGTATAGAGGGAAGCACCATAAGGAAGTTCATGCTCGGCTTCGCGCCTCAGTCGAGGGAACTCGTGGAGCTCCTCAAGAAGGAGGGCGGGCTTGAGATATACGAGAAAACGGGAAACATCACCAGGGTAGATGAGGATAGGTTCAGGGACCTGTTCAGGGGCAGGCTCGTTATACCCATAAGGGACCAGAGGGGCAGGTTCGTAGGCTTCGGTGGAAGACTCCTCAAGGGCGAAGGTCCCAAGTACATAAACTCTCCCGAGAGCGAGGTCTTCAAGAAAAGGGAGCTCCTCTTTGGCCTTTACGAGGGTCTGAGTTACCTCAGAGATCTCAGGAGCGCTGTGCTCGTTGAAGGGTACTTCGACGTTATAAGCCTACACCAGGAGGGCTTCAGGAACGCGGTTGCTACACTAGGGACATCCTTTGGGAAAGAACATGCCCAGGTACTCTCTAAGTTCGTAGAAAGGGTCTATCTGCTCTTCGACGGGGACGAGGCAGGAAGGAAGGCCATGAGGCTCGCCACACCACATTTGCTCTCGGCGGGCGTGGAGGTTTATCCGGTATTCCTGCCTGAAGGCATGGATCCGCACGATTTTGTAATAAAAGAGGGTAAGAAAGCCCTAAGGTCCATTATAGAAAGCTCTTTAGACGTATTCGAGCTCCTCATCGAGCGTGTAAAGAAAGGGGAGAAGGTGGAGGAAGCGATAAGGGACTTCACCTACTTTGCCTCCTTCATGAAGGACGAGATAAGATCCTTCACGCTCATTTCCGAGCTCAGCAAGCTCACGAAGATACCCCTGGAGGTCCTCTCCTCGAAAGTGTACAGGAAAAGAGAAGCTGTCCCTGAAGAGGAGGAGAACAGGCTCAGCTTCACCGAGAGGATATTCCTAAAAGGACTCTTCGAGCTGAGGCCAGAGGTTGATCTCGACCAGCTTAACCTATCCCACAGGGCGAGGGAGCTCGCCGAGAGAATACTCAGGGAAGAGTATTACGAGGTTCCCGAGGACATACTCAATCTCAAGACTACCGATCTGGAGGAGGAGTTCGGGGCTGCTTTGGAGAGGCTCAGGATAGACATACCTAAGGAGGAGCTTGAGGCGGCAGGTCTCAGGGAGTCGGTGAGGGAGATAATAAGGAGTCACAGGGGAGGCATAAAGCCTTCAGCCCTTAAGAGATGGAGGGGCGGATCTTGAAAGTAAACGTACACAATCCTATCTTTTATAAATTTGTGCAGGAGGTAAAGAATGATAGACAGGGAAAGCCTTAGGCACCTGATCGAGGTTGGTAAGGAGAAGGGGTTCGT
The DNA here is from genome assembly GCA_015487535.1 of Aquificaceae bacterium. GTDB lineage: Bacteria > Aquificota > Aquificia > Aquificales > Aquificaceae > Hydrogenivirga. The sequence continues at coordinate 474 of WFPN01000037.1, read as the reverse complement.
AACCTACGACGAGATCAACGAGGTTCTCGAGGAGGACTTCGTGTCCTCGGACAGCTTCGAGGAGCTCATAGACACCCTCGCCAACTTCAATATCCAGGTGGTGGAGAGCGAGGAGGAGTTCCAAGACAAAGAAGCTATGGACGAGCTCGTGGTATCGACCGAGTCCTTTACAGTGATGGGAAGGGACGGGGACCCTGTCAAGCTTTACCTCAAGGAGATGGGAAAGATACCTCTTCTCACCCGTCAGCAGGAGATCCACTACGCCAAACAAATAGAGATAGGAAGGAAGATAATGAGGAGGGGGCTTCTCAGGAGCTCATTCCTAGTTGAGAAGCTCCTTCAGGACTGGGGGAAGCTCTGCAACGGCAAGCTGAAGATAAGCGACATAATGGACCTTATAGACGAGGATCCCAACAGCGACTGCTACGAGAAGAACTGTGAGAAGCACGAGAGGTTCTTTATGGAGAAGGGCCT
>WFPN01000036.1 GCA_015487535.1 Aquificaceae bacterium | reverse complement strand
CCCGCATCCATCCTCTCGTTCACGAGCATGACCGTGTTACCAGTCACCTTTTCACCCGCCATCAAAGCCCTCTGGATTGGAGCGGCGCCCCTGTATTTAGGAAGCAGCGAGGCGTGGAGGTTCACAACCTTGTAAGGGGGAATCTCGAGGATCTCCTTCGGGAGGATCTTTCCGTAGGCGACAACCACTATGCAGTCGGGTTTTAAACTCTTTATCTCCCCTACGGAATCCCTTATACTCTCAGGCTGATATACTGGAAGGCCGAGCCTCTGGGCGAGGAGCTTCACCGGGGGAGGTCTCAGCTTCTTTCCTCTTCCCGCAGGTCTGTCTGGCTGGGTCACCACGCCTATTACATCGAAACACTCCGAGAGCTTCTCGAGGCTCGGAACAGCGAACTGGGGAGTCCCCATAAAGAGGATTCTCATCAGGAAACCTTCCAGTTATCTATGAGCCTCGTGTTTCCCACCCAGACGGCCACGAGTATCCTATCACCCTTATCAACTATATCCTTAGGGTTCAGCTCGCTGTCCGTTATCTCTACGTAGTCTATCTTCTTCACGTGGGGATGCGAGAGTATGAAGCGCTCTATCTCCTTCTTTATCACCTCGCTCCTCCTCTCCCCCTGGTTTATCATCTCCTGGGCCAGCAGAAAGGATCTGTATATGGATAGGGCCGACTCCCTCTCCTCTCCGGAAAGGTAAACGTTCCTCGAGCTGTACGCGAGACCGTCGGGCTCCCTGACCACAGGAACGGGAACTATCTCCACGGGCAGTAGGAGATCTCTAACCATCCTCTCCACGAGCTTGAGCTGCTGATAGTCCTTTTCTCCGAAATAGACCCTGTCCGGCTGGACGGCGTTCAGGAGCTTTAGAACTATGGTGGCAACCCCCTTGAAATGACCTGGCCTGAACTTACCCTCGAGCACCTCGCTTATACCCTTAACGTAAACCTCGGTTCTGAAGCCCTCTGGATACATCTCCTCGTCTGTGGGGGCAAAAACCGCGTCCACACCTAGCTCCTCGCACACAGCCATGTCCCTGTCAAGGTCTCTCGGATACCTCTCGTAATCCTCACCAGGACCGAACTGGGTGGGGTTTACGTAAACGCTCACGATCGTTATATCGTTCTGTATCTTGGAGTTCTTTATAAGGGCCTTGTGCCCCTCATGGAGGTAGCCCATCGTGGGAACGAAACCCACACTCAGACCCCTTTCACACTTGAGCCCGTGAAGGTAGTTCCTGAGATCCTTGACCTTTTTAAAGAGAAGCGGCACTCGAACACCTCCAGGTTTAAGGAGAGAAGTATTATAAAGGATCGATGAGTCTGAAGACCAGGGTTCTAGTCCTGAAGAGGTTAAGGGCGGGGGATCAGGATCTGCTAGCCAAGGTTTACGGTCAAGGAGGGATCTTCGATGTGCTTGTGAGAGACGGCTTTCTGAACACAAACAGGTTCTTTGGTGCCTTCGAGCCCTTCAATCTGGTAGAGGTAGATCTTAAGCAGAGGGGAGGCATAGCCCTACCTAACGACATACTTCGGGTGGAAAGGTTCTCCTACCTGTCCAAAGATTACCGCAGGTACAGGTGGATGTGCTGGGTCTCCCTGTTCGTACTCAAACACATAAGGTTCTACGACGAGAGGCTATTCTCTCTCATCCTGAAGGCTATGCTTATGGACCCGAAGGGTAAGGAAGGGATCGTAAGGATCAGGTTCAGGCTCGAGTTCCTGTCGATCTCAGGCCTGGAGCCCAGGTTTTTAAAGGAGAAATTGGGGAGGGGCAAGGTGAGGATAAGGCTCTCGGACGGCAGCGTAAGTGAGGAGGGCGAGGTGGAGGTGAACAGCTCTATCCTGAAGGAGCTGGTCAGGCTAAGAGGATTGAAGAGCCTCAAAGGTGTGAGGCTCAGAAGGGAAGATGCAGAGGAGATAGAAAGGTTCCTAGACCTTCTGATAGAGTATCACACCAGGTAGGCCAGGGAGCTCACAAATAGGGGGATAACGAGGTTATCGTCTATTCTGAGGTCGAGAGCCTCCACAAGGGCAGAAAGGGACGAGAGGAGCAGGGCCATTCTTTGATCGGTGACAAAGCTAAAGGCTAAAAAACTGCCCAGGAAAAAGGCAAAGGAACCCTCCCAGCTCTTCGCTCCGTTGAAGAATATCTTGTGCCTGCCAAAGTGCTTGCCTATCATGGTCGATAGGCTATCCCCAACGCTCAGGGCTATAACACCGAACATGGAGAGCTCTCCAAAGAGCAGGAAGGAAAGAAACACACCCAAGTTGGCATACAGAGCTTGAATCCCGGGCCTGTCTAAGTTCTTCTCCCTCTCCAGATGCTCCAAGAGAAAGGAAAACAGTTGGTAAAAGGGTTCGAGCTTGAGAACAACGGCAAGGTTGATAGCTATGACGAGCACAAAGGTGAGCAGGGCCAAAGGATAGGGGAAGAGAAGTATCGGTACCAGCCAGAGGGATATCAGGACGAGGTGGAAGATCTGCCTCTTTACTTCCAGGCTTAGGTTCTCAGTCCCGGAGTATCTCCCTGATTCTGGAATATACATAGAACCTTACCTTGACCATGTCCGCGTCGTCTATGAAGAGCTCGAAGCCGAGCTTTATCCTGCCGTCGGGAAACTCCTGTATGTTCACCAGCCTGGCCGTTCCCCTCACCTCCTCAACTTCGACGGGAAAGTCTATATGGACCTCCACATCCCTACCTATGTATCTATCCACCTCCGAGGGGTTCTTCACTAGGATGGAAAATCCACCCTCAGAGATATCCTCCACCTCCTTCTCAACTTCCTCACCATCCTCCTTCATGTAGAGCTTAACCGGATGTATGTGGGAGGGTTTTACCCTTGCACTCTTCCTGTCCCCTACCGGCTTTTCCGGACTTAATGAAGGGAGGGTTACTATAAGTTCTTCCTCGTTCTTTCCAACGACCTTAACCGGCAGGGCGAAGGTGGAGTACCTTATGTGGACCTTCTTACCCAGGAGGGCAAACTTGTTGAGAAGGGGCGTGTTAGATAGGGCTATCCTGTCCCCTTCTACCCTCCTTATCTGGACCTTTGTGGTGAAGAAGAAGGAGTCTTCGAATATGAAGATCTCGGCTATCTTCTCCTGGTTCATACCTTGAAGGCTCCCCTTACCCCTTCTATAAGCGTTTCCATCCTCATCCCCCTCGAACCTTTCAAAAGAATTATATTTTTATCTCTGAGCCATTTCAACATTTCCTCGAACACATCATCTTTATCCGTTAAAAAGATCCCCTGTCCCCCTCTTCTGACAAACTCTCTGTAAGAGTGATGGGTTTCCTTTCCGTAGAAGATCGCGAAGTCTATCCCCATATCCTTTATAAAGGCTCCGATCTCTGCGTGAAGTTCACCGCTCCTTTCACCTAGCTCGAGCATATCGCCCAAGACAACAACCTTTTTAGAACCTGTTTTGAGGCTAGCAAGGGTTATTACAGCGTTCTTTACCGAAGGTGGATTGGCGTTGTAGGTGTCATCCACCAGGTAGAAATCATCGAATTTGAGGACGTTCATCCTTCCCTCAGGTGGTCTGAACTCTTCGAGCCTCTCACTGAAGTCCCTCGGATCCATACCCAATACCTTGAGAACGGCAAAGGATGCGAGAACGTTATCAACAGCACCGAGGCTCAGGATAGGGACCACGAACCTTTCATCCCATAGATAGAAGACCGTCCCCTCCACTGTGAGCTCTGACCTCTGTGGCTTCAAATCACCCTCTCCGAAGGCAACGACCCTATCAGCGGGGAGTTCGTAGTAATCCCTCGCGTAAGCTGGGAGGACTGCCCAGTCTTCGTTGGAAAAGTCATGGAATATCTCCCCGTTTCCAGCTATAACGTCCTCCAAGGTTCCAAAGGTCTCCAGGTGCTCCTCCCCTAAAGCGGTTATGACCCTAACCGAGGGCCTAGCCAGGCACGTCAGACTCAGAACATCCCCCCTCCTGCTGGCACCGAGCTCCAGTACCGCATACTCGGCCCTCATGTCCAAGTTGGAGAGAACCAACGGAAGCCCTATCTGGGAGTTCAGGTTGCCTTCGCTCTTGAAGGTGGGTGCGACTAAGGAGAGCAGATGATGAATGAGGTCCTTCGTGGTCGTCTTTCCCACAGAACCTGCTACCCCCACAACCTTGCCTTTGAAGTATCTCCTCTTGTGCTCCGCGATCCTTCTAAGAGCTTCCAGGGTCGATGAAACCTTTAAAACGAACCTCCCGGGAGGGGGTACAACCTCCCTCTCGGAGATCGTACCTGCGGCACCCTTCCCGAAGGCATCCTGGATGAAATCGTGACCGTCACATCTTTCGCCCTTCAGGGCTATAAAGACCTCACCCTCTCCGATCCTCCTGCTGTCTATCGAGAAGCCACCCACTTCGATGTTCGGATCTCCGAGCAGGCGTCCCTGCGTTACAGAGGCTAAATCCCCCGCTTTCATCTCTCTATGAATTTAATCTCCTCCATCGCTCTGTAGTTGGTGAGGTCGAGCTGAAGTGGAGTAACGGATATGTAACCGTTCAGGACCGCCCAGTAATCCGTACCTTCCTCCGGGCTCCATCCGAACTCCTCCGCCGCTATCCAGTAAAGCGGCTCTCCGTAGGGAGCTATGTACTTAAAGACCTTCTCCTTGTACTTCCTCTTTCCCTGCCTTGTAATCTTTATACCCCTTATCTCCTCTACCCTTAGGTTCGGGACGTTCACGTTGAGGTACGTGTCTTCCGGCATTCCCCCCTCCAGGACCTTCTCCACGACCTTTTTACAGGACTTGGCTATCTCCGAAAACATTATATCCTCCCTACCGAAGGCAGAGAAGGCTACAGAGGGTATTCCCAAGATCCTCCCCTCCATAGCGCCCGAAACGGTCCCCGAGTAGGTTATGTCCTCACCCAGGTTAGGACCCTCGTTTATCCCTGCGCAGACAAGATCGGGCTTTTTACCCTCAAGGATAACGTAGTAACCAAGATGGATACAGTCGGCGGGGGTTCCGTCCACTACCGTGTAGTAGTCCTCCTCGACCTTTCTCAGCTTCAGGGGCATAGTGAAGGTGAGGGAGTGACCAACACCGCTCAGGTTCCTGTCGGGAGCCACAACAACCACCCTGCCGAGGGGCTTCAGAGCTTCCCTAAGGGCCCTTATACCCTCGGAGAAGTAACCGTCATCGTTTGTAAGAAGTATAAGGGGCATGGGAACTATTTTACCGACGTGTTAGAATATTCCCTGGAGGAGGTGGGAAGATGGCCACGAAAAAACTCAACAAAACGGAATGGGAGAAGTACTTCGATGCTGTATCTAAGAACCTGAAAGGGGTGGAAGGTCAGCTGGAGGTTGTGAGTGAGGAGCTCGGAGATCAGGTAGAGGTGGAGTGGTCCTTCCTAGAAGGACTATCTTACGACCCGAAGGACAACGTGTTCGAGATCCAGTTTGCAGAAGGAAAGCACGATCATCTAATCCAGAATCCCACAGAGATATACGTGGAGGAGGAGGCTGGAACTCTGAAGGCAGTCGAGGTTATTAAAGAGGATGGGACCAAGTTCGTCCTTAGGTTAAAGCCAGCCCCCGCACTCCCGGGCTAATCCTTAAGGGAGAGGAGAAAGCCGTAGGCTATCCTACCGAAGTAGGTATCCTTGTAGTCTTTAGAGAGCTGGTTGTAGATCTCCTTAGCCCCTTTAACGTCGCCCTTCGCCTGGAGTGTGAAGGCCTTCAGAAGGAGGGCTGAGGGGTAGTTGAACTTCTCCTTGTCTATACTTCCAAGCGAGTTTAGAGCATCCGCATAGTTTTTCTCCCTGTAAAGAGTGTAAGCCTTCCTTTCCCTGAGGAGGGATCCTAGCTGCTCGTCATCAACGTAAGGGATCGCCTCGGAAGGATCGTCTCCGCTGATTATGAGAAAGTAAGGGTACAGCGGTGTTCCCTTCAGCTTCCTCTCAAGATCTTCCTTACTCAACTTTCCCCGCTCGTAGAGGTATATAAGGGAGGCAAGCTCGTCCATCTTTTTCTCTTGGTATCTTTTCCAGTAGTTGAAACCGCCCACCAGGGCTGCCAAAAACAGAGCGAACAGGATACCTATAAGAACGTCCCTGTTTATTATCATACGGTCATTATCTCCTCTTCCTTCGCTTCCAGGAGCTTGTTTATCTCCTCTATGTACCTGTCGGTGATCTTCTGGAGTCTGTCGAGGGCACGCTTCTTCTCGTCCTCGGATATACCTTCGAGCTCCTCTATCATATCCTTGGCATCTCTCCTTAGGTTCCTTACCGCCACCCTCGCCTCCTCGGCGAGCTTGTGGAGCATCCTGGCGAGCTCTTTCCTCCTCTCCTCTGTAAGTGGCGGCAGGTTTATCCTGATAACGTTCCCCTGGGTGTTCGGATTGAGGTTAAGCTCCTCCCTTATAACCTTCTCTATAGCGGAAATCGAGTTCGTATCCCACACCTGTATCATTATCTGGGTAGGCTCCGGGACAGATATAGTGCCGAGCTGCTTCACCGGGACCTTCGAGCCGTAGTACTCTACCTTGAGCTCCTCAACTAAAGCAGTTGAAGCCCTTCCAGTCCTTATCCCGGCTATCTCGTTTCTGAAGTGCTGGACGCTCTTCTTCATATCCTTCTCTGTCTCTTTGAGGATGTCCTCTATCTCCTGTACCATGGTTAATTATTATAAACCTCTTACGACGGAGCCAACATCCTCCCCAAGAACCACGGCCCTTAGGTTTCCCCTCTCCTTTATGTTGAAGACTATTATCGGTATCTTGTTCTCCCTGCACATCGTAAGGGCGGTGTGATCCATCACCCTTATTCCCCTGTTTATAACCTCAAGGTAGCTTATCTCCTTTATCAGGACCGCGTCGGGATACTTCTCAGGATCCTTGTCGTATATGCCTCCCACCTTCGTGGCCTTTAGAAGGACCTCCGCATCTATCTCGGCGGCCCTCAGGGCGGCGGCGGTATCGGTGGAGAAGAAGGGGTTTCCCGTTCCGCCTGCGAAGATTACTATCCTTCCCTTTTCAAGATGCCTGACGGCCCTCCTCCTTATGTAGGGCTCGGAGACCTGTCTCATCTCTATCGCCGAAAGAACCCTGGTGGGAATGCTGACGTGTCTCTCCAAGGCCGATTGGAGTGCAAGGGCGTTTATAACGGTGGCCAGCATACCCATGTAGTCGGCGGTGGCCCTGTCTATCCCTATATCTTCCCCCTGAAAGCCCCTGAAGATGTTTCCCCCGCCTATAACTATGGCCACCTCAACGCCGAGGTCGTGAACGGACTTGATTTCGTGGGATATGTATTCCAGAAAGTCCGGATCTATACCGTACCCCTGGTCCCCGGCGAAGGCCTCGCCGGAGAGCTTAAGCAGAATCCTCCTGTACTTGGGCTTTTCCTCCATCAGATACCGCCGAGCTCGAACCTGCAGAACCTCTTTATCTCTACACCGAGTCCAGACTCCTCTATCACCTTACCCACGCTCTTCTTATCGTCCTTGATGAAGGGCTGCTCGAGGAGGACCTTCTCCTGGTAGAACTTCTTCAGCTTACCCTGTACTATCTTTTCGAGTATGTGTTCGGGCTTGCCCTCCTGTCGGGCCTGCTCCATCAGGATATTCTTTTCCCTCTCGAGGACCTCCTGGGGTATGGTCTCCACGCTCACGAACTCGGGTCTCATCGCCGCTATCTGCATCGCAACGTCCTGAACGAGCCTGAGGACCTTATCATCCAGGTTTGGAGCTTTGAACTCCAAGAGGACCCCTATCCTTCCACCACCGTGGACGTAAGAGTGCAGGTAGTTCTCAGTATCGTACCTGCAGTATCTCGAGAGCCTTATGTTCTCGCCTATCTTGGCTATGGCCTCCTTTATGATCTCCTCGATGGTTTTGGCTCCGTCCCTGTAGAACTTCTGGCCCAGGATATCTGCTCCATCTCCCTCTCTGTTCGCGTTCTCTTCGGTAGAGAGGATATGTTCGAGGATCTCGTCGGCCAGCGCCTGGAACTCCTCGTTTCTGGCTACGAAGTCGGTCTCGCAGTTGAGTTCTATCATGGCGCCCTTCTTCCTGTCCTCGGTTACCTTCACCCTCACTATACCCTCTTTGGTCTCCCTGCTCGCCTTCTTCTCGGCCTTTGCGAGGCCTTTTACTCTAAGGATCTCTTTGGCCTTCTCTATGTCCCCGCCGGCTTCCTCGAGAGCCTTCTTGCAGTCGAGCATACCGGCGCCGGTCATCTCTCTGAGTTTCTTAACGTCAGCCATACTGACCGCCATCTCTAACCTCCATTCCTTTAATCTTCACGATAAAGTAAGACACTACGATGCCACACAGGACAAGACAAACGAGGGAAAGAATACCCATAAACATCACTCGTAGTCCGTGGTGTCCTTGTCTATCTCCTCGTACTTCTCGGACATGGCCATGGCCTTCTCGAAGAGCTCCTTCTCGTGCTCTTCAACCGTGACCACCTTCCTCTCCTTCTTGGCCTCGACCTCTTCGGCGCTCTCCCTTCTGGTCCTTCCTTCCACAACAGCGTCAGCTATCTTTGAGGTGAGGAGCTTTATGGACTTTATGGCGTCGTCGTTTCCGGGAACTATATAGTCTATGAGATCGGGATCGCAGTTGGAGTCCGCTATGGCAACTACAGGAATTCCCAACTTCTTGGCTTCCAGGACCGCTATGGACTCCCTCACCGTGTCCACGACCCACATTATGTCGGGGAGCCTCTCCATGTTCCTTATGCCGCCATAGAGCTTCCTGAGCCTCTCCATCTGCCTCCTGAGCCTCCTAACCTCCTTCTTGGGAAGGACCTCGAATACTCCTTCAGCCTCCATCATCTCGAGTTTGCTGAGCTTCTGGAGGCTCTTCCTGACAGTCTGGAAGTTGGTAAGAAGCCCTCCTACCCATCTCTCGTTAACGTAGAAGGCTCCACACCTCTCGGCCTCTTCCTTGATGATCTCCTTGGCCTGTCTCTTCGTCCCTACGAATATGATCTCAGCCCCCTGGGCCACGCTGTCGGAGACAAAGTTGTAGGCCTCCTCCAGCAGAACGAGGGTCTTGTTGAGGTCTATTATGTGGATGCCGTTCTTGACCCCGTAAAGGTAGGGGGCCATCTTGGGATTCCATCTGGACTTGGAGTGTCCGAAGTGGACACCCGCCTCCAAGAGCTCCTTCATGGAAACTACAGCCATCTTACACCTCCTTGGGTTTTGCCTCCCCTTCCCGATGAACCCTGAAGAGGGCAACCCAAGCGGGAAGGGTGCGTTCTAAGCTATCTTATTATACATGCACAGGAACAGAAGCGGCAAGCTCAAGACCGAACACCATCTTTTAGAGGGTCTTGAGAGACTCCTTTCGGAGATAGAAGGATGGAATGAGGTGGAAAGCATAATACCGGGCAGGATAGTCAGGCAGAACAGGGGAAGAGGGTCCAAGGGCATATTCCTGAAGTACAGGACCCTGAGCGGATACAAGCTCCTTTACAAGAACGGAACCTCCGTACAGGAGGTTTTCGTCGTCTGTTCGGATTACGATGGTTTTGAAAAAAGGTTCAGGGAGAGGTTCGGATGAGAGTGGGGATAGTTGGTTACGGGAACATGGGGAGCGCCTTCGCGAAGGCCCTCTCGAGCTCAGTGGGAAGGGAGAACATCACCGTGTTCGAGATAAGCGGTGAGAGGAGGGAGAGGGCCCTTGAAGAGGGCTTCGGCGTTGCCAAAGACCTTCACTTCCTTATCGGCGAGAGCGACCTTATTCTGCTTGCCGTGAAACCCAAAGACCTGAAGGGAGTCCTAGAGGCTGTAAAGGACACGGTAAAGGACAAGGTCCTCATCAGCATAGCGGCGGGCGTGGATATAAGAACCATAGAGGAGGTAGTCGGCACGGACAGGAAGATCATCAGGATGATGCCGAATATAAACGTTCTTGTAGGCAGGGGAACCATAGCGGTAGCCCAGAACGGTAAGCTCTCGGAGGAAGAATTTTCGCGGATACTGAACCTGTTTTCCACCTGCGGGAGCCTCTACGAGATCCAGGAGGACCTTTTCGCCAGCTTCACAGCCATAGCGGGAAGCTCTCCCGCCTTCATCTTTTCCTTCATAGACGCTCTGGCAATGGCAGGGGTAAAGGAAGGCCTCGGATACGAGGACGCCCTGAGAATCGTCCTCGATACTGTCTCCGGGAGTTCCCAGCTCCTGAAGGAGCTCGGGGGGAACCCGAACGAGTGGATAACTAAAGTCACCTCCCCGGGAGGAACCACTGTAGAGGGGATAGCGTACTTGGAGAGGAAAGGATTTAAGGGAACGGTT
>WFPN01000035.1 GCA_015487535.1 Aquificaceae bacterium | reverse complement strand
GTAGTGAAGGACCGGTGAGGCAGGGGTCATCGGGTAGGCTATGTAGAATTCAAGGCCACCATCAACCGCCCCGAGGGCTATACATTCGTTACCGGTGAGTATCTCCCCCTTCTTGTCCCCTACCCTCCCGATCTGAAATCTTGTGGGAACGGAGCCGTAGGCTTCCCTGTATATGCGTTCGTTCTTCTCCCTCTGGGGAAGGCTCAGTATAAGAGGCAGGCCTTCCTCTAAAGGGATCCCTAAGAGCTTGAGGACAACGCCTAGGATAGAGGAGCTCTTGAAAAAGCCTGGAGCTACCTCCTTAAAGGGAGCTTTTATAGCTCCCTCGAGGTTTTCCTTCTCGTTTATCACCCACAGGGTATCCTCTTTAACGTCCTGGAGGTGTGCTTTTATACTCCTTCCGTCGGTTGCCACTACGATGTCGGCCTTCCTGTCCACGCTGAAGACCGGTTTATCGGAGAACCTCAGGCTAACGAAGTTATGTCCTCCCCTTATCAGAGATGGGTAATCAACGTAACCGAAGACGTAGTAGCCCATGCTCGCAAGGACGCTCGCGAGCATCCTCCCAGCTTCCTTTATTCCCGCACCCGCCTTCCCCCCGATCAGTATCGTCTTGTCCATACGAATATCTTAATCCTTCGACCGCCATATATGTAGGTACCAGTAAACCGGCATGGTGAAAATAGATCCCACTATCAGCAGGAACGCCCATAAGGCCTTGCTTTCCCTGTTCATACCCTTGTTCCCAAAGAGATGGATCAGGTAGAAGGCCAGTAGAAGACCGGTGTAAAGGTACATGAAGAAGTGGAGTGCGGTGAAGTAGAGGAACCAGTCCGGAGCCTGGGGAGACATGGGATCGGTTGTGAAAACGATCCTGAGGGGTGTAAGAAGGACGATGAGAATATAAAAGAGGGGAAAGATCGTGGCTACGCCGAGAGCTACCCTCTGACCCTTAGTCATCCTTTCACATAGCCGGCGGCGGGACTCGAACCCGCGACCTAGGCATTACGAGTGCCTCGCTCTGCCGACTGAGCTACGCCGGCTGGGTTTAATTAATAGTATATTATGAGTAAAACTTCTTGCTTATCTGGGCCAGCTCCTCTCCGCAGTTCACGTCTTCCCTCTCTATGTACTCCTTCTGCTTCTGTATGGCCTCTTCTCCTGTAACGAGATCTTTAAGATCCCTCTCTAAGTTCGTCGGTTTCACCTTAACTATCCAGCCCTTACCGTAAGGATCCTCGTTTATAAGTTCCGGGTTGTCGAAGAGTTCCTCGTTCCTCTCTATGACCTCACCCTCTATAACTGCGGGGATAGGTCCCGTCCACTTACCGCTCTCGAGGGAAGCGTAGGGTTTACCCTTTGGGACGTGCCTCCCTGGCTTCTTTATCCTTATGTTTATTATCTTCCCAGCCCTCGCCTGACCTATATCTGTCGCTCCGACGGTTACCGTCCCGTCTTCGTTTATCCTGAACCAGACCTGGTTCTCTATGTCGTAGTAGAGATCCGGGGGGAGCTTACACCCTCTGTAAACGACCTCCTCTGCCATCTTCTACCTCCTGAGTTAAGAACCTCTCAGAAAGAGTATTTTACAGGAATGCTCTAAGGTAGATATGAAGCTGTAAGCCCTGTGAAGCTCATCTGCAGACGAAAAGACACCGTGACCCCTAACGACCACAAGGTGGAAATCTTTGAGAGCCCTCGATGCTTCCCTGGCAAGCTCCTCCGAAGCCGACGGCTTATTTAGTTCAAGAACGGGAACCTCTCCCAGTATCTCCCTTCCCTCGGAGTCCACAGGCTGGATCAGTTCCTTTTCATAGGAGAGAAGCAAGGTGTACGTGGAGTGGGCGTGTACAACCGCGGGCTTTTTGGTTTCAAGTATTATCCTTCTGTGGACCGGAAGCTCTACGGATGCTCTTCTGTCAAGGATGTGTTCTTCTTTCAGAGGCAGGCAGATGATATCCTCCCTCGTGAGAGCTCCCACGTTTGCCCCAGTTCTTGTTATAAAGAGCCTGTTTCCGAAAGCTCTGCTTATATTTCCAGAGCGTGCACTCACCAGCCCCTCATCAAAGAGGAGACTTCCTACCTCGATGATTTCCGAGTAGATGTACTCCATCAGAAGCCGAGCTCTTTCACCACCGCGTTCATCTCGGGCGGGACCGTAACGGGCTCCTCGCACACCTTTATCGCGGTATCGGGGTCCTTTAGCCCGTTCCCAGTAAGGGTGCAGACAACAACCTCTCCTCCCCTAAAGAAGCCCTCCCTCGTGAGCTTTATCAGTCCAGCAACGCTGGCGGCCGACGCCGGCTCACAGAATACTCCCTCGGTTGAGGCTATCGTCTTGTAGGCGCTAAGTATCTCTCCATCGCTCACCATGTCTATCCGTCCGCCCGATTCCTCCGCAGCCTTGAGGGCATTCTTCCAGCTGTATGGGTTGCCTATCTTTATGGCGGTTGCGACCGTCTGTGGGTTCTTTATGGGATAACCTTTCACTATGGGTGCCGCTCCCTCCGCCTGCCATCCCATCATCTTCGGGAGCTTCTCTATCCTCCCAGCTTTCTTATACTCCTTGTAGCCTTTCCAGTAGGCGGTTATGTTCCCCGCGTTCCCAACAGGAATGAAGTGGTAGTCCGGTCCGTCCCCGAGGACGTCGCAGATCTCGTAGGCGGCGGTTTTCTGCCCCTCTATCCTGAAGGGATTTACGGAATTAACTATCTCAACCGGGTACTTTTCTCCTATCTTCCTCACTATGTGGAGGGCATCGTCGAAGGTTCCCCTGACCGCGAGGACCTTAGCCCCGTATATCATCGCCTGGGAGAGCTTACCTATCGCGACCGCTCCCTTTGGAAGGAGAACGTATGCCCTGAGACCAGCCCTCGCAGCGTAGGCTGCCGCCGAGGCGGATGTGTTCCCCGTCGAGGCGCATATCACAGCCTCCTTACCGGCTTCCACGGCCTTTGAGATGGCTAGGGTCATGCCCCTGTCCTTGAAGGAGCCGGTAGGGTTCAGCCCTTCGTACTTGAGGAATATCTTTCCCCTGAAGCCTATAGCTTTTGCAAGGTTCGGAGCTTCTATAAGGGGCGTGTTTCCCTCCAGGAGGGTTACGACGGGTGTCTTGTCTGTGACGGGGAGGAATTCTCTGTACTGGTTTATGATTCCCTGCCAAGAACCCATAACACGCTCTTAATTATAACCCCGAAATGTTGGAAAATATTAGACTCTATGGAAAAGGCGCCCTTCCTACTCTCCTACTCCCTCGTGATAGTATCGGTTCTAATAGCCTGGAAGGAGGGGCTCAAAAACGAGAAGGAGATACTCCTCTCTTCCCTCCGAACAGCTCTCCAGCTCGTTCTCCTTGGATACATACTCAAGTACCTCCTAAAGCTGAGCTCCCCTCTGGAGCTGTTTTCCGTGATACTCGGCATGGCATTCATATCCTCATTCATCGCATACGAGAGGATAAAACACAGAGAAGTGCTCCTCACGAGCCTCCTCTCCATAACAACTTCCACACTCGCAACTCTGCTCCCTCTAATACTGATAGGTCTTCTCAAGCCCCAGGCTCATCAGCTCATACCCTTCGGGGGTCTGATAGTGGGGAACACACTCAACTCCATAACACTCGCCTTCGACAGGTTCCTCGGGGAGGTCAGGAACAGAATAGAGGAGATAGAGGCGAAGGTCGCTCTCGGGGCGAGCTTGAGGTTCGCGATGAAAGAAGCCTTTGCAGATAGCCTGAGAACCTCTCTAATCCCCAAGATTAACTTCATGAAGGCCGCCGGTCTCGTCCACATACCTGGGGTTGCGGTCGGAATGCTCATGGCGGGGGCGGACCCCATGAGGGCGATACTATTTCAGATAGTGATACTCTATGCCCTCGTCTTTGCAGGGCTTTTAGGAAGCGTCGTTATGCTCTATACGAGTTATAAGACAGCCCTAAGCCTGATAGCTAAGAGGTATTAGCACTACCCGAGTTCTGGCCCGCCTGCTTGTAGGGAACGGGGATGTACTGAACGGAAGGGGGCTGTGCGCCTACGGGTTGTTCGTAGAGTTCCATGAGGGCATAGACTTCCTCGGGAACTTCCGTTTTGACAGGCAGCCCGAGCTCTTTCAGGTACTCGGTCGTGAGAGGGTAGTCGTGGGTGAACTTCCCGACCGCCAGCTCCTCCGCTATCCTTTCAGCCTTTTCCTTCTCCATTCCCTTTGAGGTAAGGAGGTTAGTGAGGTAGGTCTTCATCTGCTCTATCGCCTTCTTGGAGACGTCCGCGAGGATGAGGGTCTGGTCGTCTATGTCCTTTGGCTCTTTCTGTTCCAAGACCTTCAGTATGGAGGCTGCAGGCATCTGTCCTATCTGGGGATCTACGGGACCGAGGACAGCGTTC
Organism: Aquificaceae bacterium; assembly: GCA_015487535.1. Taxonomy (GTDB): domain Bacteria; phylum Aquificota; class Aquificia; order Aquificales; family Aquificaceae; genus Hydrogenivirga. The sequence goes on along the minus strand of WFPN01000035.1, from coordinate 5,147 downwards.
GGGTCCATTATTATCTCGTCGGCTGCGAGGGCTATTAAAGTTCCTCCGGACATCGCGTAGTGGGGGACTATGACCCTCACGGGTGCCTTGTGCTTTGCGAGCGCGTTCGCTATTTGAGTCGCAGCGAGGGCGAGCCCTCCGGGTGTGTGGATTATGAAGTCTATGGGCATGTCGTCGGGCGTCATCCTTATAGCTCTGAGAACTCTCTCCGAGTCCTCTATGTTGATAAACCTGAATATGGGTATCCCGAGGAAGCCCATCGCTTCCTGTCTGTGGATCATAGTGATAACCCTGCTCTTCCTCTTCTCCTCTATAGTCCTTATGGCCGCCTCCCTTGCCCTCTGGAGGGACATCTTCTTGAACCAGGGGCTCAGTATCAGGAAGAAGATGAACATGAACCAGAGCAGGTTGAACATGTAAGAAAAGGGATCGTAAGCGGGCATCTCCCTACCTCCTTGAAAGGCATTATAATACATTGCCCGTGAGGAGATTGAGCTTCTTTCTTCTGCCAATCCTTGCTGTTGTACTGCTTTTCTCCTGCGCAAAGCCTAAGGTTAAGCTGAGCTATGTGGAGCCTCCAAGGGAGTACAGGGGCAGCATAAGGAAGATAGCGGTCCTGCCCTTTGAGAGCAGGAGCATGGACGGAAGGCTCTTCTCCGCAGAGGTCTCGGCGGAGCTCCTTAAGGTTAAGGTGGACGGGAAACCTTACTTCAAACTTGTTAGCAGGACCGAAATAGACAGGGTTTTGAGCGAGCTTAAGTTCTCCTCAAGCGGTTTGACGGAAGAGTCCGCGAGGCTCGGAAGGCTTCTCAATGCGGAGGGCATACTCACGGGCGTGGTTGAAGTTTCCAGGAGCGTTGTTCCATACAGGGAGAAAAGGTTCAGATGTGTGAAAACAGAAGGATCAGGTCTTATAAAGAAGTGCGTGCAGTCTGTGGAGTACTACGTAAGCTGCAGAAGGTACGAGCTTGAGCTCCTCATGATCCCAAAGCTTATAGATGTGGAAAGGGGCGAGATAGTTTACTCCAGGAAGATACTCAAGAGAGTGAGTGACAGACACTGCAGTGACGAAGGGAGGTCTGTTCCAAGCTTCTCTTGGATGTTGGAGAGGGCTACCGCTGAGGCGGTAAGGGAGCTGGTTGAGGATATAGCCCCTCATAGGGTAAGCGTAGTAGCCGAGTTCATAGACGACGATGAGGGGATAGGAGACAGGAAGAATTTTGAGAAGGCTATTGAGCTTGCCAAGGAGGGGAAGATATCAGAGGCGTGCGGTATTTTTGAAAGCCTGAAGGAGAAAACTTACGCCCTCCTCTACAACAGGGGACTGTGCGCCGAGCTTGAGGGAGATCTGGACAGTGCTTTAGAGCTCTACACGGAGGCTCTTTCGCTCAGGAGAGACGAAAGGGTAGAGGAAGCCCTTCGCAGACTGAAAGTCAGGAAAGGAGAGTTATAATATGCGAGATTATCTGCCGGAGGGAAGAACATGATCGGGGAGGGTTCTGCCGGTGGGAAGATAATATATGAAGATGGAGATCATAAGTTTATCTGGCTTGGATGGGAGGAAAATGAGGAGGAAGGGCTCGTTCAAACGAACCAGTATCTGATAATCAACAAGGACGTTGGAATTCTCCTCGACCCAGGCGGGGCTCATGTATTTCCTAGAGTAGTTGCAGAGACAGCCAGGTTCATACCTCTTGAAAAAATAGAGTACATATTCTACTCCCATCAAGATCCAGACGTGAGTTCAGGTCTTCCCCTCTGGCTTTCTGTAACCCCAGCCAAAGTTTACATATCCAAACTCTGGGTCAGGTTCATTCCCCACTTCGGCAGGGCAGATATGTCAAGGGTAGAGCCCATAGAAGACAGGGGAGGTAGTATCACACTGCCGACCGGGGATATACTGGAGTTTCTGCCGGCTCATTATCTCCATAGCACCGGTAACTTCTCAGTCTACGATCCAAGATCGAGTGTACTCTTCTCAGGGGACATAGGAGCAGCTGTCTTTCCCCACGGGAAGAGGTATCTGTTTGTGGAAGACTTTGAGGCCCATAAGGATCTCATGGAGGGCTTTCACAGGAGGTATATGAAGAGCAACAGAGTCTTGAGGAAGTGGGTGGATCTTGTGAGGAAGAAGAGCCCGAGGATGATAGCGCCTCAACACGGGGCTATATTCGATCAAAGAACTGTAAACGACTTCCTATCGTGGCTTGAGAGTTTAAAGTGTGGGGAGGATTTGCTCGACGAGATATACGGGGGGTGAAAGGTGTTCTTTAGAGTTAGAAAAAGGGGAGAAGAGCAAGGCAAACATTACATATATGAGGCAGTTAAACCACTCTCAGATGTACTTATAAACTGTAACGACAGGATAGCAATTCTTGGGAGAGCAAACAAACTGCTCAGCTCTATTGTGCCAAAGGTCAAAGAGAGAATGGATAGTATATCCACAGCCATTGAAGAATTTTCAGCAACACTAAGTATGCTGAACTCCAATATAGGTGCTTTGAACAACGAGGTGTCAGAGATAAAAGAAGAGATATCCCAAAAGCATGGTTACTTTTCGAAAAAGCTGGCTGAAACGCAGGAAAGAATAAAGGTAATAGAGAACTTGATAGAGAGCATTAGAAATTTTAAGGCTGTGGCGGATAGGGTTATATATATGGTTACAGGCATATCCAACATAGCCGAGCAAACAGGCATACTCGCTTTAAACGCCACAATTGAAGCAGCAAGAGCTGGGGAACATGGAAAAGGTTTCTCAGTTGTAGCAGAGGAAATAGGCAGACTGGCCTCCAAAACGGAGTCGTTCACAAAGGAAATACAAGACCTCATGGGAGAGTTCGTAAATAGTCTGAAAGTTATGGAGCAGAACATATCCAGCATAGGAGATATAGTCAGGTCGATAGTGCAGGATATGGAAGAGATAAAAGACTTTCTCAACTATACAAAGGAATTTACCGATAAGGTAAACGCTTCTGTGAACGAAGTTGCCAATGCCGTGGACGAACAAGCTCAGGTGATAAGGGATATAGAGCTGAGCGTCTCATCCTTACATGCAGAACTTGACACTGTACTTCAGATGGTAGATGCCCTATCCAAAGTAAGCGACAAGTTCAGCTGATTTCAATCGAAGAGGGCCTCAACGTACTCTTCAACGCTGAAGGGCTGAAGATCCTCTATACCTTCCCCCACACCTATGAGCTTTATAGGAATTTTTAGTTCTCTGCATATCGCTATAACCGCCCCTCCCTTCGCTGAGCCGTCAAGCTTAGTTACCACTATCCCGCTTATATCGACCGCCTCCTTAAATACCTTCGCCTGTTGGATGGAGTTCTGCCCTATAGTGGCGTCCAGCACGAGGAGGGTCTCCGAGGGTTCCTCCGGCAAGAGCTTCTGTATCACCTTCTTTATCTTTCTGAGCTCGTTTATAAGGGGTTCTTTGGTGTGAAGTCTCCCGGCCGTGTCTATCAAGACAAGATCGTATCCTTCACCCATCGCCCTCTCGATACCCTCATAGACTACTGAGGCTGGGTCCGCCCCCTCATGCTTCTTGGTTATCTCCACACCGGCCCTGTTTGCCCACACCTCGAGCTGTTCTATAGCGGCCGCCCTGAAGGTATCCGCCGCTACTAGCATGACTTTCTTACCCTCACGCGCAAACTTGTAGGCGAGCTTTCCGATCGTGGTCGTCTTCCCGGAGCCGTTCACACCAAGGAAGAGGATAACTGCAGGCTTCCTGTCCTCGGGAAGATTGAGCTTCCCCTCGCAGCCCTTCAGGAGCTCCTTTACCTTCTCCTTCGTAACCTCCTTGAGCTCCTCGGAGGTCTTTATGTTCTTCCTTATCGCCGTCTTCCTCAGATCCTCAACGAGGTTTACCGCGGTCTTAACCCCAACGTCCGCCTTTACGAGAAGCTCCTCCAGTTCTTCAAAGAGCTCATCGTCCACCTTCCTTCCCCTGAAGATGACGCCGAACTCAACGCTCTCCTTCGTCTTCTTCAGGCCCTTTCTGAGCCTGTCCAGGAGGCTCTCCTTCTTCTCCTCCACAAGCCCGAGATCCCGTTTTACACTCAGGATCTTCTCCTCTACCTCATCCCTCTTGGAAGGTGGGGCTATCTTCCTCGCCCTCTCCAGTATCTCTAGAGCTTTGTCCTTATTACCTGTGGCACTTAAGATGTTCCCTACCCTGTAGAGGCTCTCGAAATCCCCCACCTTGAGGTACTCCTCAACGGCCTTAGTGTAGTTGCCTACCTTCTCGTAAACCAGGCCCCGGGTTTTGGCGTTGCCAAGCTCTTCTCCGTATCTCTCGAGGAGTCTGTACGCCTGGAGGTAGTTCTCCTCATCAACGTACAGGTCGAATAGGACCTTGCGAAGGTCCGGATCATCCTCGTACCTTTCCAAGAGCTTTTGGGCCTTGTCCTTCTTGCCCTTCCTCAGAAGCTCAAGTATGGCGCTTTTATCACCCTTCTCGGCTCTCTTCTCTACCTCGGATTTTTTGAAGAAGAGCATGTTAAGTATTATCCTAAAAATGCGACGATGGAGGTTGAGGTTCTTAAGTTCTACCCCTTCGAACTACCCGGCAGGAGAGGAGGGCTGGTGGGCTACGCGGACGTGAAGGTGGGAGACCTTCTCGTGATAAAGGCCGTGAGACTGATGAGGAACCGCTACGGAGGATACTACGTCCAGATGCCGAGCGTTCAGCTGGGTGACAGGAACTACGAGGTGGTAGAGGTCATCTCCAAGGATCTCCTGGAGAAGATAAGGAGGAAAGTCAAGGAATTTTACGAGGAAAGGTTTAAAATATAAAACCTCAATTATGGGTTCTATCGTCCAGTCCTTCGGTTTCTTCGTATTCACACTCATACTCTTTGCCGGCGTTGTAATATACGGGCTGTTCCACCTCGACGAGCCGAACCTCGTGTACTGGAGCGTGTTCGGAACCTCTGCCTTCCTGTTCTGTCTGGGGCTTGGGGCTACACTTTATAAGGGCTTCAAAGATCTGGTCAAAGATTACCGCAGGCACGGGAACTTCTGGGGTTTTCTCTATGACTTCTTCGCATCCCTCAAGCTCGCCATATTCATAATGCTACTTTTGGGCATATTCTCCATGCTAGGATCCACCTACATAGAGCAGAACCAGCCCTTCGAAACAT
>WFPN01000034.1 GCA_015487535.1 Aquificaceae bacterium | reverse complement strand
CTGTGAGCCACGAGCTCTGCACCCCTATAACCGCTATAAAAGGGCTCCTTGAGACCGCCCTGCTTCAGGGAACGCCGAGCAGAGAGCTCTTGGAGAGGGCTCTGAAAAGGATAGAAGACTTGGAGAAGCTTATAAGTTCCCTCAGGTTCCTCGTCCTCCTCGATACGGCGCAAAAACCTGTCAGGGAAAGATTCCTTATAAAGGACCTTGTGGAGGATATCCTTGAAGACCTCAAGGAGGAGATAGCTCAGAAGAGCCTTGAGGTTGAGCTCGTCGGAGGGGAAACCGAGATAGAGAGCGACAGGGAAAGGCTCTACGTCCTCCTTAAGAACCTCATAGAGAACGCGGTCAGATACAACATAGAGGGAGGGAAAGTGTCAATCAGAGCAGAAGAGTTAGGCAAGAAGGTCAAGATCGTTATAGAGGACACTGGGGAGGGGATACCTAAGGAGGACATTCCACTTATATTTCAGCCCTTCTTTGGAGGGAAAAACAAAAAGGGCATGGGTCTTGGGCTCGCGATAAGCAAGAAGATAGCGGACTTTCTGGGGGCAGAGCTTAGGATAAGGAGCGAGGAGGGGAAAGGAACGACTGCTGAGGTCCTTCTGTCTTAACGAAAGCTTAACCTTAACTCCATAAAGTATGGAACGAAAGAAAAATTAGGAGGATGAAAATTGAGAGTGGTGAAAGTAAAGGACAGAAGGTCGAGGGAGAGGATCGAGAGAAGGCTCCTAAAAAAGAGGAAGGTGATAGCGGTTATAAGTGATCTCAAAGATCTCAAGAGCGAGCTTGTCAGGAAGGCGAACGTGGTGATAGTGGACGAGAGTTCAAAAGATGACAATCCTCAAGCCTCAAACTTGTAGCCGAAGCCCCTCACCGTCTTTATATACCTACCGTATTCTCCGAGTTTGTCCCTCAGGTGCTTTATGTGAACGTCCACCGTCCTGTCGCCTGCATCATGGTCGTAGCCCCAGACCTTCTCTATAAGCCTCTCCCTGCTCACGGGCTTTCCGTAATTCTCAAGTAAGAACTTCAAAATCTTGAACTCGGAGGGGGTGAGCTTAACCTCCTTTCCTTCAACCATTACCTTCACTTTTTCAGCGTTCAATTCAAGACCGCTCACTTTAAAGACTTTCCCTTCCTTTTTCTTCCCAACTCTTCTCAGGACTGCGTTTACCCTCGCGATGAGCTCTTTTACAGAGAAGGGCTTGGTTATGTAGTCGTCCGCACCGAGGTCAAACCCTTTCAGCTTGTCTTCCTCAGAGACCCTCGCTGTTAAGAAGATCACGGGGACCTCAGAAAGGTCAGGTCTGTTTTTCAAAAAATTAGCGATCCTGAAGCCGTCAAAGTCGGGGAGCATAACGTCAATTATCACGAGGTCGGGAGTTTCCTTCTCCACTGCTCTGAAGAACTCAAGCGCCCTCAGGAAGTGCTCAACCTCAAAGCCCTGGCTCTTTAGAGCCTCCTTGACCACGAGGGCTATGTCCTCGTCATCCTCTATGAGAAAGACCTTCATAGCTTTCCTTTGCCGAAGGTCTCCTCAATCCAGCTCTTTATCTCGTCCCTGACCTTCCTAAAGAACTCAAGCTTCTCCTCCCTCGTTCCCTTATAGCTGGAGGGGTCTGGGAAGCTCTTGTGGATGTGTTTTTTCCCACCCGCAAAGTATGGACACTCCTCCTTTGCGCTGTCGCAGACGGTAATAACGTAGTCAAACTCCTGCCCTTCGAACTCCTCAAGGCTCTTCGACCCGTGGTGGGAAATGTCTATACCTATCTCCTTCATTACCTCAATTGCAAGTGGATTCACACCTGAGGGCTTTGTCCCTGCGCTGAATGCCTGGTATCTGTCCCTGAAAAGGTGGTTCAGAAGCCCCTCCGCCATCTGGGATCGTGCCGAGTTGTGGGTGCAGATAAAGAGAACCCTTTTCTTCATACTACGCTCCTACCTGAGCTTTTGCCATCTCTTCAATCATGTCCGCCCTCATGCCGGGTTTAAAGAAGAGTATAGCAACCTCTTCGTTCCTCTTTATGGCTTCCTTTACCGCCTCGGGGTCTTTCTCCACTTTTATGAGGGTTCTCCAGGAGCTAAAGTGCTTCATGTGGTGGAAGTCTGAGCTTGCCACGAACCTGAGCCTTTTCTCTATTACCTCGTTGTAGAGGTCAAACTGGTTTCCTATCTCCCAGGCGTCAAAGGCTTCTCCGTAAAAGTCCATGTTTTCATAGAGGTGCTTTGAGAGGTGTTCCCTGTCGGAGTTCTTCTTTCCCGGATGTGCGGCTATGCTAACGCCCCCGCATTCCCTTATTATCTCAAGGATCTCCACCACCTCAAGGGAGGGGTCTATGTACTGGGGAACGTCTAAGGCTACTATGTGGTAGTAATCGGTGTTGTTGGTAACCTCAAAGCCAGGTATGAGGAGCATGTTGTATTCTCTCCAAGCCCTGTCCCTTTCCTTTGCAAGCATCCGAAGGTATTCCCTGAAGTTGCTCTCGTCCAGAGAAGGAACCTTAGTCCCCCTTTCCTTTAGCCTTTTGAGATACTCCCTGTCAAAGATATGGTCGGTTATAGCTATTACGTCAAAGCCGTGCTGACCGTAGAGGTCAACCACCTCTCTTAAAGAGAGGTTTCCATCGCTCATGTTGGTGTGGATGTGGAAATCGCAGAGGAGCCATCTATCCATAACTCACCTCCTGTGATTCTTTTAACCCCAAAGTGTTAAGGAAAGGTTAAGAAGCGGGATTAACAGTTTTTTAACAGAACCTTAACTGACACTTAACAGAACCCCTTTAACCTTGTAGCCAAAAGCCAAGGAGGTGAAAGGGATGAAAAGATTGCTCCTGATTTCAGCCCTCTTTCCGGTGGTGGGCTTTACCGCTGACCCGTCTGTTAAAGTGCTCATCAAGAAGCTTGAGGAGAAGGGAATTCTCACCAGAGAGGAGGTCAAGGAGGTAAAGAAAGCGTCAGAGAAGAAGCCTCACCTGAAGGTGAAGATAAGGCTCCAGCCGAGGTTTGATTTTGGAGACATATACTCGGAGGGAGGGGAATTAAAAAACAAGAGCGACTTCTACTTTAGGAGGGTGAGACTTGAGGTCTCAAGGAAGTGGAAGAAGATACCCCTCGGTAAGAGCGTGAAGATCAACATAACCCTCAGCTCCGACAAGGGAGACAGGGATTACGACTACAAGAAGGCTGAAAAGAGCCATCACGCCTTCAAGGTCAAGCTGAAGTATGCCTACGTTGACTGGAAGATAGTAAACGAGCTTGCTGTAAGGCTCGGTAGAAAGAAGATGCCCTACTCAAGGGTATCCCTGACCTCCTCCTCAAGACAGCTCCTGATAGAGAGACCCTACTCCACCGAGGACGCCAAGAAGTGGCTCGGAGACTACGACGGCAACCAGATAATGTTCCACGGCAAAATAGCAAGGGGAGTGTTCAGATACATGATCTCCCTGTCGGATGGTGGTTTTATTGAGGACAAGCAGAAGGCGGGAGACCACGCAAAGTCCGACGCCAAGCTCGGAAACTTCTATGCAGTCAGGCTTGAGTTTTCACCTCCGGGATTTGTGGAGAAGAAGAAAGATGACACGGGCATAGGAGAGAAGAACAAGGGGAACGTAATATCTCTGGGAATCTCCTACGCTCAGAACAGGAACTTTGACGTGGATACGGACAACAACACGGGCAACGGATACGAAGTTCAGAACGAGAAAGGAACAGTCTGGGGAGCGGACGTGTTCGGTAGGTTCCTCGTTGGCCCCGGTGCCCTCACCGCTCAGGCGGAGTATGTGAACATGAAGTACGACAAGGTAAACAGGGAAGAGAAAGGATGGTACGTCCAGGCGGGGTATCTCTTCGGTGTGGGTTTCGGGAAACTGGAGCCAGCTTTCAGATACGAGAACGTTGATTACGGTAGCTCAAAGAGGAAGGTCACAACCCTCGGCTTCAACCACTACATAAAGGCTCACAGGATAAAGTGGGCATACAACCTTCTGAAGATAGACAATCCAAGCTCAGATCCAGACCAGACCGTTCACCAGATTCAGGCTCAGTTCTACTTCTGATGCCCTGCACCCTGTATGGCTGTCGGGGGCGTTCTCATCCCGCCCCCTCTTTTTTATGGAAAGATGAACTTCAAATTGAGGCTTCCCGAACTCTTTTTCTACCTTATAAAGCTCCTGATGTGGCTGATCATAGCTCTTGAGCTCATTAAGATAGGAAGCTACATAGCAGTAACACTTCACCAGTTCCAGTCCAGTCAGGATTACACCTTCAGGCTCGTAGTCAGAATTCTCAACCTGCTTATAATCTACGAGATATTTCTGACCCTAACCAGCGCCTTTGAGTTCCACAGGATAAAGCTCACCTACGTGGTGGATACAGCGATAATATTCTTTATAAGAGAGCTTATAGTTGTAGTGTTCTCCAGCAAAGAAATCTCACCGACAACAGCCCTCACCTTCGGAGGGCTCATATTCAGCCTCGGACTGCTCAGAATTATCTCTGTGAGATTCTCCCCCGCAAAGAGCTCAAAGGGTTAAACCTTTCACCGGTATCCTGCCCTCGTAGATAGCCTTGCCCACCACGACCCCTTCGACAACTCCGTAGAGCCTCTTTAGGTCCTCTAAGGAGGATACCCCGCCCGAGGCGAGGACGGGTTTTTTGACTACGGACTTTATCTCCTTGTAAGGCCTAACATCAACACCCTCAAGGCTACCGTCCCTTTCTATTATCGTGTAGAGATAACCCCAGATAGGCTTGCCTTCATATTCCTTGGCGAGTCCCTCAGGTGCCACTGAGCTCTCTTCCTTCCATCCCCCCACAGCCACCCTTCCACCCTTTGAGTCTATGGATAGTATGACCCTTCCAGGAAAGTCGCTCACTATCCTCTCAAACTCCTCAGGGTTTTTCAGCGCCAGGGTCCCTATGACGACGTAGTCTATACTCTCCTCAAAAAGCGTCTTTGCTACCTTGTAGCTCCTGACTCCACCTCCAACCTCCACATCCCCCTTGAAAACGGAACGGATCTTTCTTATGTGCTCAAGGTTCTTAGGTTTTCCTCCCTCCGCCCCGTCCAGGTCAACCACATGTATCCTCTTAAAACCAGCGTCCTGAAAGACCCTCGCTAGCTCCTCGGGAACGTATGGGTACACCTTAGCCCTCTCGAACTCTCCCCTGTAGAGCCTTATCACCCTACCCTCCTTTATGTCTATAGCCGGGATAACGAAGTTCCTTATGTCCATCTATAATATTCTAAGGACTATGAGAAGGGGATTACTTCTACTTTTCGCATTCGTTCTCATTTCCTTTGGAGAGGATCTCTCCTACAACAGGTACTTCCTGGTGGACAGGGTCTTCCTCATGCCCTTCGTCCTGAAGTATTCTGAGGACCTCGGTATAGACGGAAAACAACTAGAGAGCATAAAGGAGTTTATAAAAGAGAACGAGAAGGAGATAGAGAGGAACAGACTGATCCTCAAGTACCTTGAAAGGAAGGCTAAGCTCATGATCCTTGAAGGGAGCGATGAGAAGGAGCTGAGAGAGGTTCTTTCGGACATAGCCTCGGTGAAGATGGAGATGTCCCTCCTGAACGCCAGGAGCGTCAGGTTTCTCAGAAAGACACTCACACCTGAGCAGTTCGAGAAGCTCAAGGACCTGGTTGTTATAAAACTCTTCGAACTTCAGCAGTGAGGCTCAGCTTAGCCTACATCACGAACAGGGGAAAGATAAGATCAAGGAACGAGGACGCCCTTATCGTGGGGGAAAGCGTCATCTCGGGGATTTCTATGGATAGGCCGGAGCTCTTGGACATGGAGGTCCGAAGGACCCTGCTCGCCGTTGCCGACGGAATGGGAGGTATGCCCTGCGGAGACAGAGCTAGCCGTTTAGCCCTCGAATATATCAGAGGTTCTTGGCCCAACTCTGTTGAGGAGGTGAAGGAACTCCTCGAGAAGGCGACCCTTCACATGAACGAGTTCGTGAGCGAGCATCCTGAGTGCTTCGGCATGGGAACGGCCATCGCCGGCGTGTTTCTTGAGAAGGAAAAGGGTATTGCATTCAACGTTGGGGATTGCAGGGTGTACAGGCTCAGGGAGGGACTCGAACTACTTACGAGGGACCACACGGAGGCGTACGAGCTCTACGAGGAGGGGTTGATAGACGAGGAAGGGATCAGGCATCATCCCCTCAGAAACGTACTCACCTCAGCGCTGATGGGAGGATACCCCCTGGACCTGAAGGTCCACGTCCGGAAGATCGATGTTATGAGCGGGGACACCTTCCTGATCTGTTCGGACGGTCTCTGGGACGAGCACTCTAATGCGGAGATCGAAGAGTGTATGGGCCTTGGCGTTGAAGAGGGAGCAATGCGCTTGTTCGAAAGGGCCTACGAGGGAGGAAGGGACAATATAAGCTTTATACTCTTCAGAGCTCTCTGAGAACGACGAAGTCCATTATCTTGAGGATCTCCTCCTTGTACGAGCTGTCTGGGAACTTGGATAGGAGATCCTTTGCCACGCGTAACTCTTCGAGGGCCCTCTCCTTAGTTCTTGCATCCCCTCCCAGGCTAACCACCTCCTTCCGGAGGGTCTCTATCTCCTCCTCGGTTGGCTCTACCTCCCTGAGCAGGGATTCCACCCTCTCCCTGTCTAGGTAGTCTATGACGGAGAGTAATGGATAGGTCGTCTTCCCCTCCCTGAGGTCGTTTCCAACAGGTTTTCCCGTCTTCTTCGAATCTCCTACATAATCCAGGAGATCGTCCACTAGCTGGAACGCCCTTCCCATCCTGAGGCCTATCTCGTACAGCGTATCCCTATCCTGACACCCTCCCGCCATACCGCCCACGGCGACGCAGGCCCCGAAGAGGACTGCAGTCTTGCCCTCTATTATCCGGAAGTACTCATCTTCAGTTATCAGCTCTCCGACCTTGCTCAGCTCCAAAACCTGGGCCTCCGCCATGTCCATCACCGCCTGGCTTACGAGCCTTATCATCTCTATGTTCCCGTAGGTAGAAAAGAGATGGAGAGCTTTAGCGTACATGTAGTCTCCGGTAAGGACCGCCACCTCGTTTCCAAAGACGAGGTTCGCCGAGTCCCTTCCCCTCCTGCTCTTTGCCCCGTCCACTACGTCATCGTGTAGAAGCGAGGCGGCGTGTATGTATTCGAGACCGATCCCGAGAGGGAGGGCGTCTTCGGGATCCCCTCCGCACATACCGCACGAGAGCATGGTAATGAGAGGTCTGAGCCTCTTCCCGCCCCCCTCTATCAGGTATCTGCCCGTTTCTAGAACTAGCCTGACCTTGGGGTTCAGCTCCTCTAAAAGTCTTTTCTCGATAGCTTCCAGCAGGACCATCCTTCTCATGCGTGCCCGGCGGGACTTGAACCCGCGACCCCGGGGTCCGGAGCCCCGTGCTCTATCCATCTGAGCTACGGGCACTGACTATTTTATGATAACCCTGTACTCGTGCTTCTTTAAAGTCTTTAGCTCCTTGGGGAGCCTTTCTATGTCCTCCATCAAGCTCTCCCTTATCCCTTCCAGGCTCGGCAGCCTGACCTTCAGGCTCCCATGCTCCACAACCTTCTCAACGAGCTTTTCTCCCTCTACCTCTTCCCCGTAACAAACTACCTCGTCGTGCTCCATCCTCCCTTCAGAGTAAAACCTGCAGACCTGTCTCTTGAAGGGGAAGGTGGCTTT
>WFPN01000033.1 GCA_015487535.1 Aquificaceae bacterium | reverse complement strand
GTTCTCTTACTGGCTCTTCACGACTTCGGGAAAGGAGAGGGCAATAAGGGAGCAACTCATAAAGGAATACGGACCTCTCAAGGCTCTTGAGATACTTGCCGGGAAGCCTCCGCTGATAGACCTGCTTCTCGAGAGGGGTGAGATTACCCGGGAGCAGTATTACATAGCTCACATGCTCCAGAACGACCCTGCCTTCAGGAACGTGTCTCCGGAGGAGGCGCTGGTAATAATGGGAGCGGTGAGTCCTTATAGGCTGGAGGAGTTGAAGGAGGAGATACTCAGGAGCGTTGAGCTCATAAAGTCCAAGGTGGTCGGCTGATGGAAAGGTGGCTCGTGGGCATTCTTCTGCTGTTGCTTACGCTCAATATGGGTTTTCTGAACTACGTAGCAGTCAGGGAACTCCGAAAGCCCATCTGCGTGTTTGACGTCCAGAGGTTTATAGACTATCTGTCCTCCCGGGATATAAGCGAAAAAGAGGCGGATCTCCTGCTTGCGAAAGCCAAAAACTTCCTTGAGAGTTCCGGATGCAAGGCTGTTTTCGTTAAGGGTGCTCTGATCACAGGAAGCGCAAAGGACGTAACCGGGGAGGTAATAAGGCGTGTCAAAGACCTACGTAGTAAAACAGCAGAGTGAGATCGGGGCCTTCGCATTTATAGTCCTTGTTGTGGGCATAGTGTTCATAACTAACCTGCTCCTTAACCTCGGGGCGGATGAGAGGTATGTCCAGGAGGTCAGGAATACGGCGAACCTGCTGAGGAGAGTCTTTCCCGAAGGGGAACCTCTCTACACGAAGGCAGTTGAGACCGCATTCTACGCATACATGATTAAGAACGAGCTGAAGCAGCAGTACGGCAGTAACGTTCAAATACTCGTAAACCTCATGAAGGGGAACATCTCCGTTCCCATATCCCACCTTATCCTCGGGTCCCTTGCAAAGTATATTCTGGCTCTGGGCTTTATTAAGGGCTTTACACTAAAAGTCTTCAAGCTGGCTTTTTTCGTACCTCTGATGCTTACTATTGCCGTAATCCTGAGAAGGAAGCTCGGCTTTCTGAGGGATATTGCCGATGAGCTGTATGCTAGGCTGTATGATCCCTTCGGCGATAGGGGTATAAGAACGGTTCTTAAGGTCCTCAGAGCAAACCCGGTCCCCGCATCGATAGCTCATCACCTCCCCGAAAGGGGAGGACTTCTCAAGCATTCAATAAACGTTGCAGTTTCTGCATCCGACAGGGCTGTTGAAAGAGGTATAGATCCGAAATCCACATATCTTGCGGGACTTCTACACGATGTGGGAAAGCTCAAAGTTTACATATATGACCCGGAGAAGAAAACATACCGCTCGACGGGAGCGAATCACGAGCTTATGAACAAAGTGACCATGAAAGAGCTTGAGCGGAGATTCGGCATCAGGGTACCCTCGGACGAAAGAGTCTGGGAAGTAGTGAGGGAAGCTGACAGAGAGGTTACTCTCAAGGAACTTAAGGAGGCGAAAATAGACATCAGACCGGTTATAGAACAGGCTCTCAGGGAACTTAACGTTAACGGTATAGAAGGAAAGAAGCACGACGGCTGGTATAGGGAAGATCTCCCGTTCGCCGTAATCCTCGCTCACGCCCTGAACAGGAAAGTTACCGAGCTTCTCAAAGAGCAGGATCCCTGTCTTCCTTTATCGGAGGAACCTGACCACGCAGGAGTTCACGTCGTAGCGTATGCAAATCCATATAGAGGGGTGATATACACAGAGCTGAACGGCAAAAAGGCTGATGAGCTCGGTCTCTTCGATGCCCGTGTAGGGAATGAGATATTCCGGGCAGTTTATTTAATAAGAAAAGAGGTTATTCCCGAGGAGGTGCTGCTGAGGTGGGGGAGCTCCGCTTACGATATAGAGATACTTGAGAGGAAAAGATAGACGTCGTAAGATTTTTTATATAGCGGGTCAGTGGATGCCCGCAGGGCTCCTTGGCAGTTGAATACGGTGGCGGCTTGAGGCAGGCGCCTCCTTAAGGGAGAGCCGAGGCGTGTGCCTCCGGGGGCGGTTGCCCCCTCCTCCGAGGTCCTTTTCTGTCCTCGGGGCTTCGGACGAGGGGGTGCCGCCCCTCAAAAACCAAAAGGAGGTGCACGCCATGAGGATAGGCTCTCTCGGACAGGTTCTCCTCAAGCTCTCGGGCCTCTCTCCCGAGGAACTTCTTGAAAAACCCCAAAAGCCCTCGGTATGGGAGAGGTTAACCTTCTATGCTGTTCCCATGTCTGAACGGCAGGCGGAAGCCGCAGAAAGAGCAAAAAGGGCAGTGCTCCGCAAACAACTCGCCCGGGACAGAAAGGCGTACTACGAACTCACAGCAAACTACTATTCGGACGAAAGGATCAACAGATGGAAGCAGATAAGGGACAGACAGCGCAGACTCGTATCCTACATAAGGCGCAGAATAGCAAGGGTGGAGGCAAGAATACGTGGACTTGAGGATGCTTTCAACCGGGCTAATCCGAGAAGGGCATTCTACATAGGCAGGAAAATAGGCTATCTACAGAACCGCCTGGAGGTCTGGAAGAAGCTCTTGCTGAGGGCGGAAAGCAGACTTCAGAAGGCGGAGGAGAAGATAGGCTATCTCTACGAGCAAAGGAAGAAAGCCGCTCAGCTACAGAGATCCCTTGCGGAGCTTGACCCCATGGAGTGGGCACTGCCCGAGGTTCCCGGACTCAAGGAAGCTCCGAAAAGCCTCATCAGGACTTCTCATGACGATCTCTCCGAATACACCGATGCTAACGGCTTCCGCCAGCACTACTTAGCATATCTCTAAGGAGGTGCCTGCCATGGACAGCAAAGCCGCCACCGTTCAGCTTCCCGCCGTGTCCTTCATCTTCGAGGGATACGAGTGGGATGATGTTGCCGAGGAGCCTGTGCCCGTGTACGTGTTAGTTTCTACGGGTGAAGGGTGTCAGGTTCCGGAGGCTGTCAGTTGAAATGTCAGTATGAGGAGCCCTTTTGGGTTCCTCTCTTCATTCAATTAAAGGGATGGTCCGAACGTGGGTGGTCTTGGATCGTAAGAGTTGTCCTTCTTCGGAGGAAAATCAATGTCCTCATCTATTTCTGCAACTTTATGGTTTGGGAACATATCTTTAAAAGTGCTTACAATCTGATTTAAAATCTTCAAACTTTCTTCAAAGCTTATATTATCATTAGAAGAACCAACGGTTAGAATATATGAGGGTGGCCTACGCTGGCTGAGCCGCTTAGTTTTATCAATGTAATACTGGATCATTTGATATGCATTATATGTTTGTCCACCATAAGGTGGGTACTCGTAATGGTCTGTTCCTTTTTTAAGGAACATAAAAGAGTCATTACCATTTAGCAGAAATTCTATGATGTATATATTAAAAGGAATTGTGAATGGACCAAAACTTCGTAAAAGTGGTCTTCCCCTTTCAGAATGTAGCAATAGTCTCGGATTTATAACGTCAACCTTGCCCCTATCCACATCATATATAAGCCATTTAATAAAAACATTATTTCTTAGCAAATGTTGTAACTGATCATAGTTAAAATATTTAATTCTGCTGTTCTCTACTACTTTTGCTTCAAGAGAGAACATTCCTATATAAAATAAGTGGTCAGATCCTAGGCATGTTATCCCTAATATATCTCCAAAATTTTGCTCGGCTTTGCTTCTAACCTTATAAGCTTCGAGAGCCACATATTTATAAAGATCATCATCTAAGATAATCTTAACCCCTATAGATCTGTGCTTTTGTTTGTTCGCAGTGAAAACTTCTTTGATATTTTTTAATAAATTGCCTGTTATCGTGTCCTCGGTAAAATCATTATCTATAGCTTCGTCCATGACTTGTATAACCACTTGCTCTAGCTCATTAGTTAAATCTTCCTTTGTCACTTCCCTCATATTGTGTCAGTCACTTCCATTTTTCCACTAATAGGATTGTTCCCAATACACAGCCGAATATCTTCCCGAATTTTCAAACTCCCTCCAGCTAATCTCGTTGAGAACCTTTGAGATGATCCTGCCTACCGGATACTTATCGGCGTCCTTCGTGAGCTTTACCCTTATCCCGAGGTCAGCCTCAACATCTTCGGGGAGTTCGGTCAGTATCTCCACGTCCTCTACAAAAGGGAGCTCCTTAATCCTCTCAAGAACTTCAGAGGTCCACTCTACCTTTAACAACTTCAAACACCTCCTTCACAAGAGAAAGATAATCTCCCAGCACCTCTATGTCAAAGCTGTCCAGCCCTTCTCCGTAATCAACCTTGCGTCGCATGTAATATAGCTCCTGATTGAGCTGTCCGACCTCCTTGAGGAGCTCCTTAGGAAGGATACCTTCCTCAACGCACTTTCTCGAGAATGCTGTGAATATACCTATGTGCTTCCACCTCCTTTCATGTCTATCCGAAAGGACCGCCCTCATCAGAGTGAAAAGGGCAAAGTAAAACTCGGAAGCACAGGTGTTGTAGAGTTTCCGGGAAAAAGTATCTTCTGCTACAGATAGCCTCTCTTCTGCAAGCCGGAGGATCCTACTGTTCATTGTCTCCTCAATCTTACCTCTTTTTGATAAAAGAGGTTCTTGCTGAGAGCACTCTCGTTTACGATATGACCGCAGGATAGCCTGACACCGAAGTTAGCTGCTTCGCCGTCAAACTCATATTCAAAACCTTCCGAAGGTTCAAAGCATACGGGACAGCTATAAACCTCCTTTTCCCTGACTTCCAGGATAGCCCCGCACGGAGTCCTGTAGATGGAAACCTCTGCGCCGTATTCTACTTCACACTCTGCCCTGTAATGAAATCCTCCGCATGCGGGGCACTCTATCCTCTCTCCATTTCTCCGCAGAAGGAAGGTCTGTAGCAGGGTGTACCTATTGTTATCCAGGTCCCACCTCTCCTGTTCACTGTTGCACTCTTCCCTTAATATCCTGTATACCTCTTCAAAGCCCGCCCAAGGCATGCTCCTTACAAGCTCTTCAAACCTGAGCAGCTTCTCCATCTCTCAACCCACCTCCTTACCGTGCTGAAAGCTTCTTCGAAGAACTCCCCTACGTCAAAAACCTCATGCATGGGATAGTGAACGGCAAACCTCAGCCTGCCCTCTGAAAGGTTGGGAACCCTGGCCTCATGACCGAAGGTGCTTCGGAAAAGCACTTCCTTCGGATACATGGCAAACCCCACCTTCAGGATGCTGTCCGCAAGGTCCTGGGGTAGGCGGGGTGCCAGAATCGCCTTCCCGTTTTCAAATCCTAACCTCTCCAGTTTATACAGAACTTCCCTATCGGGTCTGTCCGAAAGCACTACCTCAACCGTGTTCGCAAGCAGTCCTATTCTCCCTTCCAGCTCTTCAAAATCCTTCTCCGGTATGAGCGGTACCAGCGTAAAGCTCTTCCCGAGGGCGGTGATCACCGCCCCCGTGTCGTGTTCACCTTCAAGCACCTGTGCAACTTCCACTCCGTCAATGACGAGCACATGCATTGTTTCTATCATGATACTCCTCCCCTTTCAGAGTTTAAATTCCTTCCTGACCTGCTTTTCCCTGAACTCTTCGGGCTCGAGACCTTTGGCTTTAAGGACTTCCTCGATCTCCTTATGCCTTCTCCAGTTTATGGTCACGAACCTGCACAGCTCGTCTTTCTCGCACACCTCTTTGAGCTTTTCAACGTTCCACTTAACACTCTCCCTCTCAATATAGCCAATGGTCCTGCCTTCCATCTGAACGCTTCTCCCTTTGAGCATGAGCCTGAGCGTATTCTCAAGGTTTACAAGCTCTTCTTTCTTCTTGAGGTACTCAGCATAGAGCCTGAGGACTTCTTCCTTGTTTACCGCTTCTTCCTTCTGCCTGCCTTCACACATTGCGTTTCTGTAAAAGGGACAGTACCTGCATTCCCAGTCCCACTTCGGAAGCTTTTTCTCCTTCCTCTCAAGATAGTCCCTTATAACTTCCTCAAACTCTTCCTCGATCAGCGGCTGAACTTTCTTCACTATCCAGACCTTCTTCATTCGTACCCTCATGAGATCGGGAGAGTAGACCTTCGTGGTGGTCTTGAGAGCAAGGAAATACTCTATGTCGGGATACCTGTCCCTGAGGAGCAGGCACTGGAGCCTTGCCTGAAGGAGATAGTTCTCAGGAATTCTGAAGAGGTCGGCTTCTTCGTCCGTGTAGTATTCCTTCTCAACGGGAACTTCTCCCCTGGGGAACGTAAAGGTGGGGGTCTTTATCTCAAGGGCAAGGC
>WFPN01000032.1 GCA_015487535.1 Aquificaceae bacterium | reverse complement strand
TGGCCCTTCTTTATGAACTGACCGTGTCTCACCAGTATCAGCTCGTCCTTCTTGACGGGATACTTCCTCGTCTCTCCCGTGGCCATGTTATAGACGATCACCTCGTCCGCGTCCTCGTAGATCTTCACGTATCCGTCTATCTCGGAGATTATGGCGGGGTTCTTGGGTTTTCTCGCCTCGAAGAGCTCCTCGACCCTTGGGAGACCTCCCACTATGTCCCTGACCTTGGCCATCTCCTTGGGAATCCTGGCGAGCACATCTCCGGGCTTTACCTTGAAGTCTTTGACAACGTAATACCTGTGCTGGACCTTCGTGTCTTCGGCCTCCGAACATGTTGGGCATACGTGCCACTCGAGCTTCATAGCCTCGGAGGGTATGTTGAGTATGGAGTTGACGGGAAGGTCGTAGGTGAGCTCCCTTCCGTCTTTGGTTACAACCACAACCCTCGGGGTGTGGAGCATGGCGTCCTTGGGCCTCATGAAGGATACTATCGTGGCGGTCTTGCCGGTGAGGGCGTCCCTCTCTTCCCTGACGGTAACGTCGAGGATTATGTCCCTGAGCTCGACCGTTCCCTCTTCCTCGGCGATTATGTAAGTGTTGAAGGGATCCCACTCGGCGAGGGATGTGCCCTCCTTGATCTCCTGACCCTCCTCAACGAGGATCTTCGCTCCATAAGGGACCGCGTGTCTCTCTACGACCCTTCCTTCCTGATCCTCTATACCTATGGCTCCCTCTCTGGAGATGTTTATGACCTCTCCCTTCCTGTTCTTTATGAGTTTCAGGTTGTAGAACTTCACCCTGCCGCCGGTCTCAGCTATCAGGACGTTCTGAATCTTCTGGGCTGTCGCCGCCCCTCCTATGTGGAAGGTCCTCATCGTGAGCTGGGTTCCCGGCTCACCTATCGACTGGGCGGCGATAATTCCTACCGCCTCTCCCACCGAAACTATCTTCCTCTGGGAGAGGTCCCATCCGTAGCACATCGCGCACACGCCACGCTTGGCCTCACAGGAGAGGGGGGATCTCACCTTCACTTTCTCTACACCGGATCTCGCTATCTTCTCGGCGAGCTTCTCGTCTATAACCTCGTTCCTCTTCGCTATGACCTCTCCCGTGTAGGGGTCCTTAACGTCTTCGGCAAGAACCCTTCCGAATATTCTCTCCTTGAGGGTTACCTTCTCTTCACCACCCTCTACGATAGGCTCTATCTCTATGCCCTTGAGTGTTCCACAGTCGTGCTGGGTTATGGTGATGTCCTGGGCAACGTCCACGAGCCTCCTGGTCAGGTATCCCGCAAAGGCGGTCTTGAGAGCGGTGTCCGCAAGACCCTTCCTGGCTCCGTAGGTGGATATGAAGTACTCGAGGACCGAGAGGCCTTCACGGAAGTTGGAGATTATCGGGGTCTCTATGAACTCTCCCGAGTGCTTGGCCATCAGACCTCTCATCCCGGCGAGCTGACGGATCTGATCTCTGTTACCTCTAGCTCCCGAGTTCGCCATCATGAAGATAGGGTTGAAGACACCGGGGAACTTCTTACCGTTCTCTATCCTCTCGGACTTCTCTATCTCGTCGAACATGGCCTTGGACACCCTGTTGGTGGCCTCGGACCATATGTCTATGATCTTGTTGTAACGCTCCTTGTTGGTGATGATGTTGTTCACATACTGGTTCCAGATCTCGTCGGTGGTCTTGAGGGCCTCCTCTATTATCTGCTTCTTCACCTTGGGAACCTGGAGGTCATCCACACCTATCGATACACCTGCCAGGGTAGCCCTAACGAAGCCGAGCTCCTTCACCCTGTCGAGGAACTTGACCGTCTCCTCGTTCCCCACTTGTATGTAGAGCTCTGTTATCAGCTTGGACAGGCTCTTCTTGTCGAGCGTGTGGTTCACGAAGGGTACCCCTTCGGGCATTATGGAGTTGAAGAGGACCCTTCCGGGTGTGGTTTCTATCATCTTACCGTCTAGCTTGACCTTTATTCCCGCGTGTATATCAACCTTACCTAGCTCGAGAGCCTTTAAAACTTCCTCCGGGGAGGAGAAGACCTTACCCTCTCCTTTCCTGCCGGGTATGGGATCCTGGGTCATGTAGTAGGTTCCTAGGATCATGTCCTGGGAAGGCATCGTGAGAGGCTTTCCGTGGGCTGGGGAGAGGATGTTCTGGGTCGAGAGCATAAGTATGTAAGACTCGAGCTGAGCCTCTATCCCGAGGGGAACGTGAACCGCCATCTGGTCCCCATCGAAGTCAGCGTTGAAGGGTGGGCACACTAGGGGATGGAGCCTTATAGCCTTACCCTCCACCAGAACGGGCTCGAAGGCCTGGATGGAGGGTCTGTGGAGGGTGGGAGCCCTGTTTAAGAGCACGGGATGTTGCTTTACCACCTCTTCGAGGCACTCCCACACCTCAGGGGCTTTCTGTTCCACAAGCTTCTTGGCGTTCCTGATAGAAGTGGCGTAGCCCTTCTCCTCGAGCCTCCTATAGACGAAGGGCTTGAAGAGCTCCAAGGCCATTATCTTGGGCAGACCGCACTGGTGCATCTGGAGTTCGGGCCCCACGACTATTACCGAACGCCCCGAGTAGTCCACCCTCTTACCGAGGAGGTTCTGTCTGAACCTACCCTGCTTACCCTTGAGGTAGTCCGCAAGGGACTTGAGCGGCCTTCCGTTCTGGGTTACGACCCTTCCACGCTTGCCGTTGTCTATGAGGGCATCGACCGCCTCTTGGAGCATCCTCTTCTCGTTCCTGATTATGATCTCGGGGGCGTCGAGCTCTATAAGTCTCTTGAGCCTGTTGTTTCTGTTTATCAGCCTCCTGTAGAGGTCGTTGAGGTCGGAGGTGGCGAACCTGCCCCCGTCGAGGGCTACAAGGGGCCTGAGGTCCGGAGGTAGAACGGGTATAACCTCTAGGATCATCCACTCGGGTCTGTTTCCACTCTTTATGAAGCCCTCGGCGAGCTTCAGTATCCTCAGGTACTTACGGACCTTCTGCTCGGAAACCTCCTTTAGAACTGTCGCCCTTATGTCCTCCTTTATCCTCTCGAATATCGGGAGGTTCTTCTTCTTCCTAAGGTTTTCGTAGTATGTCCTTATCGCCTCCTTACCGGTAAGGTACTCCTCCCCTTTGTCCTCCTCGGATAGCTCTCCCGTCTCGGTGTTGATGTATATCTCCTCGCTTATGAGCTTGTGTATAGCTTCCTCCAGGGAGAGACCCTTCTCCTCGAGGTTGGGGAAGTTCACACCGAAGGATCTGAAGTCCTCGGCTATCGTCCTTATTATCTTCTCGTAGAGGCTCTTGTACTGGGTCTCGACCTCCTTCCCGAGGTCCTCAAAGCCTATGCTGTAGGGCTTTATGAGAGACTTTAACTTTTTGGAATACTCGACGAGATCGATCTGGGAGAGGACCTGCTTGATTATCTCCGCCCCCATCCCGTACTCGTACTTTTCGTCCACCGTAAAGGAGTACTCCTCCTCGAACTCGGACTCTGTTACTATGTGGAGCTTTACCCACTTGGTGGTAGTGCCATCGTTCAGAGGTATAGTGTCCTCGGCCTGCGCGAAGGCCTCCTCATCTTCCTCGTTGGGGTACTCTATCACCAGGTAAGACTCGAAGTATATGACTCTCTCCACATCTCTTGAGGTGAGGTTGAGGAGCGTTCCTATCTTGGAGGGTGTGGATTTGAGGAACCAGATGTGGGCCACGGGGGCGGCGAGCTCTATGTGTCCGAACCTCTTTCTCCTTTCGTAGGAGAGCGTCACCTCTACACCGCATCTGTCACAGACCGTTCCCTCGTACCTCTTTCCTCTGTACTTACCGCACAAACACTCGTAGTCCTTTACTGGTCCGAAGATCTTTGCACAGAAGAGACCGTCCTTCTCGGGTTTGAGGGTCCTGTAGTTCAGGGTCTCCGGACGTTTTACCTCCCCGTTGGACCAGCTCCTCACCTCCTCGGGTGAGGCGAGCATAAGCTTTATCTTCTCAAAGGGGAAGAGACCTCTCCTCTTCTGACTCATTTTTCTTCCTCCTCTTTCATCTCAACCTGATCACAGCCAACGTCCTCGCCGTTCATACATCTAACATCCAAGCTGAGAGCTTTCAGCTCCCTAACGAGGACCCTGAAGGACTCAGGTATGCCCGGAGAGTAGGTGTACTTACCTTTCACTATGGACTCATAGACTTTACTCCTACCCTCGATGTCGTCGGACTTGACGGTGAGCATCTCCTGGAGAGTGTAGGCTGCACCGTGAGCCTCGAGAGCCCAGACCTCCATCTCTCCGAGCCTCTGACCGCCGAACTGGGCCCTTCCTCCGAGAGGCTGCTGTGTAACGAGGGAGTAAGGTCCCGTGGATCTGGCGTGGACCTTGTCATCGACCATGTGTATCAGTTTGAGCATGTGCATGTACCCGACGGTTACCTCGAAGTCGAAGGGCTCTCCGGTCCTACCGTCGTAGAGGGTGGTCTTTCCGTTCTCGGGAAGCCCAGCACGCTTCAGGAGCTCTTTTATAGCCTCCTCTTCAGCACCCTCGAAGGCGGGGGTTGCCATCGGAATGCCGTTCTGGGCGTAGTCCTTCATCACATTGTAAAACTCCTCGTCAGAGAGAGAGTTCAGGAACTCCTCTATGAACTTGGCGTTCTCGCCTGTAGGATCGCCTATGGAGTAGGTCTCCTTCATCCATTTAGTGAGCTCCTTCCTGCTCACACCTTTGGTGAGCATTTCGCCTATCTTCTTTCCAAGCCCCTTGGCGGCCCAACCCAGGTGCGTCTCGAGTATCTGACCCACGTTCATCCTAGAGGGAACACCGAGTGGGTTCAGGACTATATCCACAGGGGTTCCGTCCGGAAGGAAGGGCATGTCTTCCACGGGAAGGACCACGGATATAACACCCTTGTTCCCGTGCCTTCCCGCCATCTTGTCCCCCACTTTTATCTTCCTCTTCTGGGCTATATAGACCTTCACCAGGGTTATAACTCCGGGGGGCAGATCTCCCCTCCTGTAGAGCATCTTCTTCTTTTCCTCGTATATCTTGGTGAGCATCTGGATCTGGCTCTTGGAACGGTTCACCACCTCGCTTATCTGCTGGATCAGCTTCTTACTCTTGAAGAAGTTGTCGGGCTTGGAGATTATGAAGTTCATGAGCGTTCCGAGTAGCTCCTCATCTATCTTCGTTCCGGCCTTGTAGGTCTTCTTCCTTATGGTTACGTCCTTTTCTATCTTCTTCCCGAGAAGGAGCCCTCTCAGAACCTTGTTCCTACCCTCAACGATCAGGTTCTTCCTCTTCTCGAGCTCCTCCTTCAGGGCTTCCATCTCCTCCCTCTCCACAGTGTCCACGAGCATGCTCTTCCTCTCGCCCGTTCTCCGTGTGAATATCTGAACGTCTATAACCACACCTTCCACACCGGGAGGACATCTGAGGGAGGAGTCCTTAACGTCCTTGGACTTCTCACCGAATATGGCCTGGAGGAGCTTCTCCTCGGGTGTGAGCTGGGTCTCACCCTTGGGAGTCACCTTACCCACGAGGATGTCACCTGGCTTTACGTAGGTTCCTATCTTCACTATCCCGAGCTCGTCCAGATGGGCCAGAGCCTTCTCGGGAACCCCTGGTATCTGCCTCGTTATCTCCTCCTCACCGAGCTTCGTCTCCCTAGCCTCTACCTCGAGTTCCTCTATGTGTATGGAGGTATAGACGTCCTCCTTGACGAGCCTCTCAGAGATGACTATAGCGTCCTCGAAGTTGTAGCCTCGCCAGGGCATGAATGCAACGAGAACGTCCTTTCCGAGGGCGAGCTCTCCCCTGTAGGTGGACTGGCCGTCCGCTATCACCTCTCCTGCCTTTACTTCCTGGCCCTTCTTTACGAGAGGTCTCTGGTTCACACAGGTGTTTTGGTTCGTTCTCTGGAACTTCTTTAGCTCGTATATGTCTATGCCAAAATCGAGGGGGTCTGAGGGATCCATCTCCTCAGGATTTACCCTTATCACTATCCTCGCACTGCTCACTTCCTCTACAACACCTCCCCTCTTGGCTATAACCACCGAGTGGGAGTCTTTGGCAACCTTCTTCTCCATACCGGTTCCTATAAGGGGAGCCTGGGTCAGGATCAGCGGGACCGCCTGCCTCTGCATGTTCGATCCCATAAGCGCCCTGTTCGCGTCGTCGTGCTCGAGGAATGGAATGAGGGACGCGGATACAGAGATCACCTGCCTGGGTGATACGTCTATGTAGTTCACCTGCTCTGGCTTTACTATCCTTATATCGTTCTTGTGTCTTGCGAGGACTCTCTCGGCGAGTATCCTTCCCTTCTCGTCGGTGGGGGTGCTCTGGGCTATGACGTAGTCCTCCTCCTCGTAGGCGGCCAGATACTCTATCTTGTCGGTGACCACTCCGTTCTCAACCTTCCTGTAGGGGGTTATGAGGAAGCCGTACTCGTTCACCTGAGCATAAACGGTCATTGAGGTAACGAGCCCTATGTTCTGCCCCTCGGGAGTCTCTATCGGACATATCCTCCCGTAGTGGGAGGGGTGGACGTCCCTTATCTCGAACTTGGCGCTCTCCCTGGTGAGTCCTCCGGGTCCGAGGGCGGAGAGTCTTCTCTTGTGGGTTAATGCGGAAAGGGGGTTGGCGTTGTCGAGATACTGGGAGAGCTGTCCTCCCTTGAGGAACTCCACGATGGAGTTGGTGACGTATCTGGGATTTATGAGATCCTGGGGTCTTATGTTGGGGTCTTCAGGGTTTATGACAGCTATCCTGTCTCTGAATACCTTCTCCATCTTGGCTATGCCGGTTCTCACCTGGTTCTCGAGGAGCTCGCCTACGGACCTCACTCTCCTGTTTCCGAGGTGGGCTATGTCGTCCTTCCTCTCCCTCCTGAACCTCAGATCTATCAGATACTTGAGGATATTTATCAGGTCTATCGGGAGGATGAACCTCGCCTCCTCTTCGGTGTAGTCCTTTACCTTTACCTCTTTGACCTTCTTGAAGATCTCCTTGAGGATCTCCTTGGTAAGCCTGGTCCCCTCCTTATACTTGCCAACGTCCTCAGCTAAAGCTAAAGGAGGGAACTTGTCGAGGAGATCAACGTCGGCAGGTTTTAGAGTTTTGGGAAGTTTATGAACCTTGGCGTTTATCTTGACCCTTCCCACTTTCGAGAGATCGTACCTTGTTATGTGTCCGAAGAAGGTCTCGAAGTAGGAGCGCGCCCTCTCGATGAGGTTCTCTATCTCCATCGTCATGGTCTCTACGAGCCTGAGCTTCTTGTAGATCTCCATGTAGCCGTAGTCCCTGAGGGAGAATTGCGAGGGGACCTTGACGGGACTCATTCTGTCGGGGTCTCTCGGTTTCGTGTCCTCCTCCAGTGTCTCGACTACTATCTTGGCGTAGGGGCTCTTTATCGCGTTCTCGTTGGGAAGGACCGTTACAGCTTCGATCTTTATCCTGTCGTCTTTGAGAAGAAGCTCAAGGCCTTCCCAGCTCTCTATGAACCTCTCCTCTATGAACTCCTTCTCCTTGTCCGAGTCCTCGAGCTTGGCCTTGTACCTGAGTATGGCAAAGATGTAGTGGTGCTCGAGATCTTCAGGCTTGAACTCCTCTCCCGTCTGGGAATCGAAGAGGGCTCCGTCTCTGACGACTAGCTTCCTCACACCCTCGTAGAAGTTCGAGAGTATCTCGTAGGCGGTCTCGAAGCCCCAGGCCCTCAGGATAGCTATACCGCTCACCTTCTTCCTGTCCACACGAGCGGCGAAGAGATCGGTCGTTCCTGAGAGCTCGAACTCTATCCTCGATCCCTTGTCGGGAATTATGCTCGCCCTGTATATGATCCTCGTGATCGTGGCGTCCTTCTGCTTCTCCTCCTTCTCCTCGAAGAAAACTCCCGTAGATCTTATCAGCTGGTTTACTATTACCCTCTCGCTCCCGTTTATGATGAAGGATCCCCAGTCCGTCATAAGGGGGATCTCACCGAAGTAAACCTTCTTGGGTGGGGTCTCCCTCTCGCCCTCCTTGGTTTTTACCCTTAGCTTGAACATAACCCTCAGCGGCGCGGAGTAGGTTAGGCCCTTGACCCTGCACTCGTCCGGGGTGTACTTCTCCTTGTAAACGAGCTTGCCTCCACAGTTTGGACAGTCCACTCCCCATCCGGCGAGGAAGTCAGACTCTGGCCTGTAACCGCAGGCGTTACACTCCCAGTCCCCTATCTCGTATCCCAGATACTCCATGTATATGTTTCCGTCCGGATCCACGAAGGGGAAGGAGGTTCTGAATATGTATTCGAGGCCTTTATTCTCTCTCTCGTGGGGTGCCTTCCTGAGCTGGATGAAGCTCTCGAAGGAGCTTTTTGGTACACTTAATAGGTAGGGAGGTTCTATAATTTCTTCTCTCCTCCCGAAGAACTTTCTTGGAAGTGCGACGTTTCTCATACTTTCCACCCCTTACAGATTTAATGGCAAATTTCTAATTATAACACACGGATCCAAAAAGTCAGAATAGGGCACCGAACTTACAGGTGCCCCGCTTCCAGAAGCCCCTTCTCTGGCTAAGACCACTATTACTTGAGCTCTACCTCTGCCCCTGCCTCTTCGAGCTTCGCCTTTATCTGCTCCGCCTCCTCCTTGGAAACACCCTCCTTTATAGGCTTGGGTGCGTTATCAACGAGCTCCTTAGCCTCCTTGAGGCCGAGGCCGGTGATCTCCCTAACGACCTTGATCACCTGTATCTTGTTACCGCCAGGGGACTTAAGGATAACGTCGAACTCGGTCTTCTCCTCGGCCGCTGCGGCAGCTCCTCCTGCTGCGGCCCCTGCGGCGGGAGCGGCAGCTACCATAGCCGCTGCTGAGACTCCGAACTCCTCCTCAAGTCTCTTAACGAGTTCGGCCACCTCGAGAACGCTCATGTTCTTGATAGCTTCGACGATCTCGTCAATGGTAAGTGTAGCCATACCAGAACCTCCTTAAGATTTTTGCTCCTCTATTGCTTTCAAGGTAAGAACAAGCTTCTGGGGAACAGCCTTCAGGGTCATGGCCAGCTGGGTTACGGGAGCCATCAGAACTCCCAGGAGCTTGGCCACAAGCTCCTCCCTGCTCGGCAGCTCTGCAAGGGCCACCACATCCTCCGGAGTCATGTACCTTCCGTTTATAAGGCCTCCCTTCAGCTTCTCCTTGTATTCTTTGTCGAAGGCCTCCTTCAGGAACTCTACCAGCGTCTTTGTGGTCGTAACAGGATCCTCGTAGGCGAAGAGAGCTGCGCTCGGCCCAACGAATATGTCCCTGTGATCCACGAGAGGCGTATCTTCAAAGGCCCTGTAGAGAAGCGTGTTCCTTCCAACCACTATCTCACCGGATGTGGCCCTTATCTTTGCCCTGAGCTGGGAGAAGGGGAAGGCGTCTATCCCCTGGAAGTTGAAAAATACGACGAATCCGTTGGATCTCTCGAGCCTCTCCTTGTAAGAGGCCACCAGCTCCTTCTTCCTGAGAAGGCTCTTTCTCTCCATGACTCCTCTCCTTTAAGCTGCAAGCTCCTGCAGCTTCTTCATGGTCTCGGGTATGTCTATCTTGATACCGGGGCCCATCGTGGTTGACAGGGTTATGGACCTAATGTACTGGCCCTTGGCCCCAGGTGGTCTCGCCCTTACGACCGCGTCTATGGCAGAGTAGATGTTCTCTACCAGCTTCTCCTTGTCGAAGGAGACCTTACCCACCGGCATGTGTATGTTCCCCGCCTTGTCCACCTTGAACTCGACTCTACCTTTCTTGGCGTCTTTGATGGCCTGCTCCACGTTCCTGGTTACCGTTCCCGTCTTGGGGTTGGGCATCAGGCCTCTGGGGCCCAGGATCCTTCCGAGCTTGGCAACCTTTGGCATTATCTCGGGGGTAGCTATCACAACGTCGTAATCTATCCACTCTTCTTTCAGGATCTTGTTTATGAGGTTCTCACCACCCACGTAATCGGCCCCCGCCTCTTCTGCTTTTTTAGCGTCCTCACCTTCGGCGAGCACCAGGACCTTTATGGGCTTTCCAAGGCCGTGGGGAAGAACTACCGAACCCCTAACCATCTGGTCTGCGTACTTGGGATCCACGTTGAGCCTCATGGCCAGCTCTACCGTTTCATCAAAGCCCCTCTGGGTGACTTCCGTCATCTTCTTGATCAGATCGACAGCTTCCTCAACGGTGTAGGTCTTGTTCCTGTCAAAAAGCTCCAGAGCTTTAAGGTACTTCTTTCCTCTCTTCGCCATGGCACTACTCCTTCCAACCTTCTATCTCTATGCCCATGCTTCTTGCGGTCCCCGCCACGGTTCTCATAGCGGCCTGGAGGTCGTCGGTGTTCATGTCTTTCAGCTTTGTCTTGGCTATCTCCTCCACCTGCTTCAGGGTTACCTTTCCCACCTTCTGCCTCTTGGGGTCCGAAGCTCCCTTCTCTATGCCCGCCGCCTTCTTGAGGAGATACGATACGGGCGGGGTTTTCATTATAAAGGTGAAGCTCCTGTCCTGATATACCGTTATCACCACGGGAAGGATCGTCCCCGGCTCGAAGTCCTTGCTGGCGGCGTTGAACTGCTTGACGAACTCCATTATGTTCACGCCGTGCTGACCCAAAGCTGGACCCACAGGTGGTGCAGGCGAAGCCTGTTGTGCAGGGAGCATAAGCTCTATAGTTCCTACCACCTTCTTGGCCATCTTATTTCCTCCTAAATCTTCTCAACCTGGTTAAAGTCGAGCTCCACGGGCGTGAGCCTTCCAAATATGCTTATGAGGACCGTGAGCTTCTCCCTCTCGGGATGAACCTCCTCTACCGTTCCCGTAAAGTTCATGAAGGGTCCCTCTATGACCCTCACCTGGTCTCCCTTCTCGAACTCCACCTTCCTCGTCTTCACACCCTTCTGGACCTGTTCGAGGATCCTGTTCACCTCCTCTTCCTTCAGGGGAACGACCTTTCCCCCAACCAGAACCGGCTTGTAGATGTGGGGGGTCTTCTCTATAGCCCTGAGGAGCTTGTCGTTCATCTGGGCCTTTATAAGTATGTATCCAGGGAACATCTTGTTGTCCAGGATTATCTTGGCCTCGGTCCTGTTGTCTCTACAAACTAGCTTCTGGCCCGGCTTTGATATCGGAGGAGCCTGGAGGCAATCGTCCCCTTCCACGCTCTCCACCACCCTGACGGTGCCGTCCTCTATCCTGAAGGTGGTAACGCCCTTCTTACCGAGCACGCTTATGTCCCTGTTGTTGCCTCTCAGGGAGAGCCTGTACTTCTCTTTGCCCTGGGCCCTTATAACGACCCTCTCCTCGGCCGGGACGACGACCTGTTCCACAAGGTCTTTGAGGCCTTCGAGCTCGAGAACCTTCAGAAAGTTCTCCTTAGCGGCAACCTCCTTACCGGCCTCAACCTGAAGAGCGTACCACTGCTTCTCTTCCATTACGCACCTCTAAGAGCAAATATGAGAGAAAGTATCTTCGTAAAAGCCAAGTCCAAAGCCCAAAGGTAAACACCTACGACCAAAGAAAAAATTATAACACTTACCGTGGCCTTTAAGACGAGTTTTCTATCGGGCCACGTTACCCGACGCAGCTCCGACCTCACGCCCTGGAGAAATTCTTTCAGCTTTCCCATAGGACTTTCCCATACGGGGCAGGGAGGACTCGAACCCCCAACCGCGGGATTTGGAGTCCCGCGCTCTGCCAGTTGAGCTACTGCCCCTTTACTTTACCTCCCTGTGTATGGTGTGCTTCCTGCACCACTTACAGTACTTTCTGAGCTCAAGTCTTTCAGGATGCTTCTGCTTGTTCTTCGTAGTGGTGTAGTTCCTCCTCTTACACTCGGTACATGCGAGTGTGATTATCTCACGCACAGACGCCATCTCTCACTCCTTATCAATCCAGTATTTTGGTAACGACACCAGCCCCTACTGTCCTTCCTCCTTCCCTTATCGCAAACCTTAAACCCTCTTCCATAGCTACAGGGGCTATTAGCTCTACCTCGAGCTCCACATTGTCCCCTGGCATTACCATCTCTACTCCCTCTGGTAGCTTCACCACAGTCCCCGTCACATCCGCTGTCCTGAAGTAAAACTGTGGCCTGTAGTTCACAAAAAAGGGCGTGTGCCTCCCCCCTTCTTCCTTGGAAAGTATGTAAACCTGTGCCCTGAACTTCCTGTGGGGCGTCACACTCCCAGGAGCTGCCAATA